>DATMAF010000235.1:0-2176 GCA_035560315.1 Terriglobia bacterium
CCCCACCGCCACGCCGATCGAAGCGACCGGGTCTTCCTGGTCCAACACCTTCACTTCATCGGGAAACGCGGTGACGCGCAAACCGGTCTGCGCCGGGAGAAACGCTGCCGCGAAAAAGTGGTCCTCGATTCCGGCGAACAGAAACGGCCCGCTGACGTGGCTGGCGGCTCCTTCCACCTCGCCAGCGGCCAGGCGCACCATCCGATCCGGCTGGCGATAGAAGACGTCCCACCGGGTGCCGCGAACGACGGCATCGTGCCGGTCGCCGAACCCGCCTCGCCAGGCCAGCTCATGAGGCACGGGGCGGCCGTCGGCGGAAAGCGTTGAGTCAATTTCAACCACGTAGCTGTCGGGCGCGAAGACGATCTGCTTGCGGGCCGCCACTCGCTCCCCGCGGTATTCAAAGGAAAGCGCCAGCGGAGCGCGGAGTTCTCCCGATGCCGAGGGCACAAACAGGGCCTGGTTGACTTCCGCCCGCGCGGATTCGTCGGCGACCCAGACCGACAGCGGCTCCCCGTAGCGCTGCGCGGCCTCCGAGTGGACCACCTCCAGCGGCCCGCCTCTCTCGTCCTTGTACTCCTTGAGGGTCCAGCTCTTCACCACCGCGCCGCGCGTGGATAGCACAACCCGGTAGCGATCGGACTCCACGATGATCAACTCCTCGGCCTGGCCTGCAACGGGGGCGGCGGGCAGATCCGCCTGCAGTTGCGCCTCTTCCTTGCCCGGGGAGAGCTTGTCGCGGGCAGGCTGGGAAGGCTCGGCCGCCGGGCCGGGGCCGGCCGCCGGCGGCTGGGGGGGTCGCACCAGCAGCGGACGCGAAAGCAGCAGGATGAGGAACGACAGCGCGAACGCCAGCATGATGCGCAGTTCGGGGGAGAGTTCTTTGTTCGCCATACGCCGCTAGGGAACGGGATCAAAACCGCCGGGGTGAAAAGGGCGGCAGCGGAGCAGGCGTCCGGCGGCCATCCAGAGTCCCCGCGCCGGCCCGTACTTTTCCACTGCCTGGAAGGCATAGGTGGAACAGGAAGGATAGAACTTGCAGGCGGAAGGCCATGTCGGCGAGATCGATCCCTTGTAAAATCCCAACAAGCCAAGAACCAGCGTTCTCACTGCGGAAACTCCTCGCGGGAACGTTCCTGCGCGCAGCTACGGAACAACCGGCGGATGGTCTCTTCCAGGCTGGCGCCGCTCCGTTGCAGCGCCGCGCGCCGCGGGTTCAATACAATATCCCAGCCCAACCCCAGTTCCCCCCAATGGCGGCGCACCGCCTCCCGCAGACGCCGCTTGATCCGGTTGCGCTGCACCGCCGGACCGAACGCCGCCGGGACCGTGAGGCCGATCCGGCTGGCGCGGTTCCCGGTGGCCAGCGTAAACGCCACCAGCGAGTCCAGGCTGCGGCGGCGCCCCTCCGCGTACACTTTGCGAAAATCCGCGGCGTGGAGCAGGCGGGCGGTTTTCGGGAATCCAAAGCGTTTCATGAAAGACCAGCCGGCGCCGCGCTCACCGGCCAGTTCCGCCGATTGCAAATCGCGGTCGCGCCTAGGAGGAAGAGGAAACCGTCAGGCGCTGGCGGCCTTGCCGGCGCCGGCGCGCCAGCACTTTGCGCCCGCCGGGAGTGCGCATCCGGATGCGGAACCCATGGGTCTTGGCCCGCTTCCTTCGATTTGGTTGATAGGTACGCTTGGGCATGGTGATTCCGATTCATCCGATCGTTGGTAATTGCTGGCGCCGCCAGCTCGCTGCCGCGAAGCTGCCATTATAGCGTGAAACCATGTCCTCGCCCAAATGCCGGCGCCCGGGGAATGCCCGGCGACTCGCGGCAGCGATCGGGGGAACGGCGCGAGCGGAACGCTGGGGGTTCAATTTCGCGACGCTTTGTCGGGCGCCAAGCGGAAGTCGGCAACCAGCGGCAGATGATCCGAAGCCAGCAGGGAAGTGCGGTCTCTCCAAAGCGTGAGTTTTTCCAGCCGCAAAACCGGATCGAAGTAGATGTGATCCAGGTGCAGCAGAGGCAGGAAGCCGGGATAGGTGCGCGAGCGATGCAGATGGCGGCGGAGATTGGGGGTTTCGAAAAGCCCCCGCAGCAACTGCGAGACGGAGCCCTGAATCCATTCATTGAAATCGCCCAGGACGATGCGGGGTCCCTGAATTCCCCGTTCGGCGAAGATGCGCTCCT
>DATMAF010000236.1:0-20598 GCA_035560315.1 Terriglobia bacterium
GTAGCGATGACCGCCTGCGCCCCGACCCGGCGTCTCGTTTACCAGCCGGGCCCCGTGCGTTCGCAGCCGATCCATGGCGGCCGTCAAATCCGGAACGCGCAAGCAAATATGATGCAGCCCCGGCCCGCGTTTGGCAAGAAAGCGAGCGATGGGGGAATCCGGATCGGTGGCCTCCAGGAGCTCGATCCGCGACCCGCCCACCGGGAGCATTGCCACCCGGGTCCGTTCGGCGGGGATCGTTTCCGAGCGGGAAACCTGCAGGCCCAGAGCCTGCTGATAGAATCCGGCGGCCTGCTCCAGCGAGTTGACGGCCACGCCCAGATGGTCCAGAACGGCCTCCGCGAACAGGTTCTGCGGCAGACGGGCAAACACCTGCGCCAGCGCCTGTTCTGCCGCTTCCAGCGGGTCGGAGCGGCGTGCGGCTACGGCCTCGGCCAGCCTCTCCAGCGTGTCGGCTCCGCCGGCTTGCGGTGCGATCGATGCCAGCAAGCGGCTTCGCACCCGATCGTAAATGTGTTCCTGCCAGCAGCGCCGCCGGCGCTGTTGCAACCGGCCCGACAGGCTGGCGGATTCGAGGAAGCTCCTCATTGCGTCGGTCAGCTTGTCCAGACCTTCGGCGCGGGTGGCGATGGTGCGCACAACAGGGGGGGGTGGCCCCGGCCAGGATGCGGCTCGCTCCAGCGCCTCCCGAAGCTGCTCTTCCAGCAGATCCGCGCCGGGCAGGTCCGCCTTATTGAGCACAAAGATGTCGGCGATCTCCATCACCCCGGCTTTGAGCGCCTGAATGCCGTCGCCCAGGCCAGGGACCAACAGCAGCAGGGTGATGTCGGCGATGCCAGCAATGGCAACCTCCTCCTGGCCAACGCCGACAGTTTCGATCAGGATGTAATCCTTTCCGGCGGCATCCAGGATCATGGCGGCGTCGAGGGTGGCGGCGGCCAGGCCGCCCAGCGCGCCACGCGTGGCCAGGGAGCGGATAAAAACGCCGTCGTCTTCCGCATGGGACTGCATGCGAATGCGGTCGCCCAGGATGGCTCCGCCGGTGAAGGGGCTGGTGGGGTCCACCGCCAGCACGCCGACCGAGTGGCCGCGCTTGCGAAGCTCCGCGATCAAGCCATCCACCAGGGTGCTTTTGCCGGCGCCGGGAGAGCCGGTAACGCCCACCAGAAAAGCGCGGCCGGTCTGGGGGAAAACGCGTTGCAGCAACCGGCTGGCCTCCGGCGCGCCATTTTCGACGGCCGTGATCGCCCGGGCGATGGCGCGCGCCTCGCCGCGTTGGATCCGCTCCGCCCACCGATCGAGGTTCTCGGCGGCGGACGTTTTTGGAAAGGGTTCAGGCATGGTCATGGAGCAGATGCCGGGCAATCACCAAGCGCTGAATCTCGCTGGTTCCTTCGCCGATGGTGCACAACTTTGCGTCGCGGTAGAATTTCTCCACCGGGTAGTCTTGAATATAGCCGTACCCGCCGTGGATTTGCAGCGCCTCGTTGGCGACGTGCACCGCCATCTCGCTTGCGAAGAGCTTGGCCATGGAAGCCGCCTGGGTCACGCGCAACCCGCTGTCCTTCATGCGCGCCGCCTGATAGGTGAGCAGGCGGGCGGCCTCGATCTGGGTGGCCATATCGGCCAGCTTCCATTGGATGCCTTCGAACTCGGCGATAGCCTGTCCAAACTGGCGGCGCTGCTGCGCATAGGCGAGCGCCGCTTCAAAGGCGCCTTGCGCCAGGCCCACCGCCAGCGCGGCCAGGGAGATGCGGCCTTTGTCGAGAATGTGCAGGGCGTCGATGAACCCCTGGCCCTCCTCCCCCAGGAGGTTTTCCCGCGGGATCCGGCAATGTTCGAAAATCACCTCGGCGGTGTCGCTGGCCCGCATGCCCATCTTGCGTTCCTTCCTCCCCGAACGAAAGCCGGGCGTGCCGCGCTCCACGATGAACGCCGATATGCCGTGGTGCGCCAGCGACGGATTGGTCACCGCCATCACGACGCAAATATCGGCATAGCTGCCGTTGGTGATGAAGGTCTTGGTGCCATTCAGTACCCAGCCCTCCGGACAGCGCTCGGCGCGCGTGCGGGTGCCGGCGGCGTCCGAGCCTGCCGCCGGCTCGGTCAGGCACCAGCATCCCAGCTTGCGCCCCGAAGCGAGGTCCGGGATATACTTCCGGCGCTGTTGCTCGGTGCCGCTCTGAAAAATGTGATTGGTTGCCAGCGAGGAATGAGCCGAGACGGCCAGCGCGACGGCCGGGTCCACGCGCGCCAGCTCCTGCACCGCCAGCGTCAGTTCCACATACCCAAGACCCGTCCCGCCGAGCGACTCGGGAAACACGATGCCCAGCACTCCCAGCTCGCCCAGCCGGGGGATGAGGTCGCGCGGGAACGCCGCCGCCTCCTCCCACTCCCGGACATGCGGCAGGATTTCCCGCTCGGCGAACTCCCGAACCGCTTTGCGGAGTTGCCGTTGCTCCTCCGATAGCGCCAGTTCCACGCGGGCTCCTTGCCGCCGGCCGCGCCTCCGCCTGCGGCGCGCAGCGGAGGATGCGGCGCGACGGCCTCTCGGCCATGATAGCAAAGGAGGGATCGACTGCGGCGCGTTTAACCGCGAATGGTGACCAGCACCAGGTTTTCCGAAACGGGTTTTCCGAATACCATGGCCGGCTCGAAGACCGCGAACAGCAAATTGTGGCGGAACCGGCGCAGGTCCTCCGGAGTATACGTGCCGGCGACGATGCGGTAGTCCGCGACGCGCCCGCGATGATCGATCAGAAGCTGCACGACCATCTCGCTGTCCGGAGAACCCGGCGCCAGCAACTGGCCGTTTCGCAGATACGCGGACGTGCGCAGATCGAGCGGAACATCCGGGCCACGACGGGGCGAAACGGAAAATTGGGAAGCAAAGAGCCCAAAAAAGAGAATCGCGCAGGCCAGCCCGGCGGTTCCCGGAAGCGCGAGATGTCCCCATTGATTCCGGACTCTCCAGAGCCAGCCGGGCCGCTCCTGGCGGGCGCGTTCCAAGGAAATGGCGCAGCGGAGATCGCGGACCAAGCCCGGCGGGATCTCGGGAGAAGGCAGGCGGCGCAAGGAATCGCCCAGTTCTTCCATGCCATCCACCGCCTCGCGGCACTCCCAGCAGTGATAGAGATGGCTCCACACCGAGCGGAACACTTCCGGCGAAAGAGCATGGTCTTTAAACGCCGAGAGATTCCTTTGATACTTCCACCAGTGCAGCATCGTATTCCTTCGACTTCCGTCTCCCCGGTTCCGCGGGCGCTAGTCCGCCCAATGCCAGACCGCAGCGGGCCGGGCCACCGGCTCCAGCAGCCGCTCCAGTTCGCGTTTCAGGGCCGACCGGGCCCGCGCCAGCCGCGATTTCACCGTCCCCGGCGTCACTCCCAGGATGGAGGCGACTTCTTCGTAGCTCAGGTCTTCCATCTCGCGAAGGACCAGAATCATGCGCTGGGATTCCCCCAGCCGGAGCAGCGCCTTCCAGACCAGGTCGTGCGTCTCCATCGAGAGCGCATCCCGGAATGGATTCTGGGATTCATCGGACCATTCGTGCTCTTGCGTTTCGCAGCCGTTTTCGGCGGCTTCCAGGCAGCGTTCCTGTTGCCGGTGGCGGCGCCACCAGCGGTTCTGGTTCCAAATCGTGTTGACTGCGATATGGTAAATCCAGCTCTTCAGCGAACAGTGCCCTTCAAAGGATTTCACGCTGCGAAACACCTTCAGGAATACCTCCTGGACAACGTCGGAAGAGTCAGCCGGGTTGTTCAGGAGCCGGCAGGACAGGCGGTAAACCAGCGGGGCGTAGTGATCCACCAGCCAGTCAAAGGCATCCTCGGAACCGGCTTGCAACTCCCGGATGCGGCTCTGCTCGTCTGGTTCGGCAAAGCCGCCCCCGCTCAGCCGCAACGGACTCAGTTCCTCGCCTAATGGCCGGGCCATGTATCTACAATACCCCCTCGCTGGGGAGAGTGCAACGGCCCCTGTCTCAAATAGACCCCGCGCACAACGAAATGTTCCTCGATAGCCGGTTCCTTCTTTTGGCGGCCGGAGAAATTCTTAAATTAACAAATCGCAATATATTTATATTTAATTGAATAATAGTTAGTTACGCTGTTCGCTTCTTTTCCTCTCCGGTGTCGCCCAGGGCGGCTTGGGCGGCGGCCAGCCGGGCGATGGGCACGCGGTAGGGCGAGCAACTGACGTAGTTCAATCCCACCTGGTGACAGAACTCAACCGAGCTGGGGTCGCCGCCATGCTCCCCGCAGATGCCCACTTCCAGCCGGGGATTGGCCTTGCGCCCGCGCTCCTTGGTCAGGCGGATCAACTGACCGACGCCGGAGCGATCCAGCACCGCGAAGGGGTCGTGCTCCAGGATGCCTTGCTGGAGATAGGCCTCCAGAAACTTGCCGCTATCGTCCCGCGAAAAGCCGAACGTGGTCTGGGTCAGGTCATTGGTGCCGAAGCTGAAGAACTCGGCTTCCGCGGCAATCTCATCGGCCACCAGTGCGGCGCGCGGCAGCTCGATCATGGTGCCGACCATGTAGCGGACTGTTACGCCCTTCTTTTTGAACACCTCGTCGGCCACCCGGTGGACGATGTCCTTCTGCAAGGCCAGTTCCTTGCGACTGCCAACCAGCGGGATCATGATTTCAGGGATCACCGTTTTGCCTTCTTTGGCCACCTGGCAGGCGGCTTCGAGGATGGCGCGCGCCTGCATCTCGGAAATCTCAGGGTGGACGATCCCCAGGCGGCAGCCGCGCAGGCCGAGCATCGGGTTCAGCTCGTGCAACTGCTCGACGCGCGCCAGCAGCTTCTCCTTTTCTTTGAGTGTCCGCGACCGGGAATTCTTCTGCTTGAGCAGCGCAATCTCCACCATCAGCTCTTCGCGCTTGGGAAGGAACTCGTGGAGCGGAGGATCGAGCAGGCGAATGATGACCGGCAGTCCTTCCATGACGCGGAACAAGCCGATGAAATCCTTGCGCTGCATGGGCAGCAGCTTGGCGAGCGCCTTGCGGCGGTCCTTTTCGTTGTCGGCCAGAATCATGGCCTGCATGTGGCGGATGCGGTCGGCAGCGAAGAACATGTGCTCCGTGCGGCACAGACCGATGCCTTGCGCGCCGAAGCGGCGGGCGACGGCGGCATCGCGCGGGATGTCGGCGTTGGCGCGCACGCCCAGGGTGCGGAACTCATCCGCCCAGCTCAGGAAGGTGGCAAACTCGCCGGAAGCCGGATCCGGCTCCACGGTGGGAACGCGTCCTTGAATCACGCGCCCGGTGGAGCCGTCCAGGGAGATCCAATCGCCCTCTTTCAGGACCAGCTTGTCCACGCTCATGCGGCGGTTGTTGTCATCCACGCGAATCGCGCCGGCCCCGACAACGCAGCACTTGCCCATGCCGCGCGCCACCACCGCGGCATGGCTGGTCATGCCGCCGCGCGAGGTTAAAATGCCCACGGCGGCTTCCATGCCGTGAATGTCGTCGGGCACCGTCTCAGGCCGAACCAGGATCACCGGTCCCTTCGAGCCTTTTTTCGAGGCGTCGTCGGCGTGAAACACAATCTGCCCTACGGCGGCGCCGGGCGAGGCGGGCAATCCGGTGGCAATCACCTTCAGCGGTTTCGATTCGTCCAGCACCGGATGCAGCAACTGGTCCAGCTGGCTGGGCTCCACGCGCAGAATGGCTTCCTGCTTGGTCAGCAGGCCCTCCTGCACCATATCGACGGCAATCTTGACGGCCGCCTTGCCGGTGCGCTTGCCGTTGCGCGTCTGCAGCATGTAGAGCTTGCCTTCCTGAATGGTGAACTCAAAGTCCTGCATGTCCTTGTAATGGCGTTCCAGGCGCAGCGTGGTTTCGCGTAACTGGTGATAGACCTCCGGCATGATGTCCTTCAGCTTTTCGATGGGCACCGGAGTGCGGATGCCGGCCACGACATCCTCGCCCTGCGCGTTCATCAGAAACTCGCCGTAGAATTCCTTGGCGCCGGTGGAGGGGTTGCGGGTGAACCCCACGCCGGTGCCGCTGGTCTCTCCCAGATTGCCGAACACCATGGCCTGCACGTTGACGGCCGTGCCCAGGGACTCCGGGATGGAGTTCATTCTGCGGTAATGAATGGCGCGGGGGTTGTGCCAGGAGCGGAAGACCGCGTCGCGCGCCATGACCAACTGCTGGCGCGCATCCTGCGGAAACGGCGCGCCGGTCTTTCTCTGCACCAGCTTCTTGTATTCCGCGATGACTCCTTCCAGCGCTTTGGCATCCAGCTCGGTGTCCAGATGAACCCGGGCCTTCTTCTTGGCGGCCTCAAAAATCCGCTCGAAATCGGCCTTGGGGATGTCCAGGACCACGTTGCCGAACATTTGAATAAAGCGCCGGTAGCAGTCCATCGCGAAACGCCGGTTGCGTGTCTGGGCGGCGTGGGTTTCGACCGTCTCATCGTTGAGGCCGAGGTTCAGGATGGTGTCCATCATGCCCGGCATGGAAAACTTCGCGCCGCTGCGCACGCTGACCAGCAAGGGATTTTCTTTGGAGCCCAGTTTGCGCTGCGTTACCTGCTCGAGACGCTCCAGCGCCTCCCACATCTGGCGTTCCAGCTCCTTCGGGAGTTTGCCGTTTTGCTCAAAATAAATGCGGCAGGCGCGCGTGGAGATGGTGAATCCGGGCGGAACCGGCAGACCGGCGTTGGTCATCTCGGCCAAGCCCGCGCCTTTGCCGCCCAGTTCGTCCTTCATGGCGCCGTTGCCATCCGCCTTGCCGTTGGCAAAAAAATAGATGAACTGTTCGCTCATGGATGATTCCTTCCTTTCCTGCACCGGGGAAAATCTTCGTTACCTTATCACCCGGTCGCCGCTGAAGTGGGTTCCCGGGGAACGATTTCTGCGAAATCAGCGATGGTGGAAAACTGGCGCAGCAAGGTGGCCAGCAGGCCCAGGCGGTTGTTTCGGAGCCGCGCATCCTTGTCCATGACGAGAATCTTGTCAAAGAACAAGTCCACGGCGGGCCGCAGCGAAGCGATGGCCTGCAGCGCCGCCAGGATATTGCCGGATTGCTTGGCGCGCTCCGCCTCCTGATAGACGGCGAGGTAGCGTTCGTACAGGGCCAGTTCCGGCCCCGGCTGAAACCATTCCGGATGCAGCTCGCCCTCGGCGTAGCCATAGGATTCGCGCGCCTGTTGCAGGATGTTCTTCATGCGCTTGAAGGCAGCCGCCAGCGGCTCAAAGTTTTCCGTCGGGCGGATCTGCGCCAGGGCTTCCAGGCGACGGACGGCGTCAGCGACATCATTGCGGCCGGCGGCCAGCACGGCGTTGACCTCGTCATAGGCAAAGCCGCGCACCTCGCGCAGATAATAACGGAGTCGGTCCACAAGAAATTCCCCCAGCGGCGTCCGCGCCGCCGCCTCGCTCCACTCCGGAGCCTCTCCCAGGCGCTGCGCCACGGTATAGACTTCACAGCTCTTGGCAACCAGAGTTTCCAGGGTCAGCGGCAGCTTGTTCTCCGCCAGGATGCGAATGACCCCCTGTGCGGCGCGGCGCAATCCCAGCGGATCCTTGGAGCCAGTGGGCGCCAAGCCCACGCCGAAACATCCCGCCAGCGTGTCCATGCGGTCGGCCAGCGAGACGATCTGCCCGCCGAGCGAGCGGGGCAGGGCGTCCTCCATGCTTTGGGGGAGATAGTGGTCGTAGATGGCGGTGGCGATCTCTTCCGGCAGGCCTTCCCGCCGGGCCAGCAGCCCGCCGATGATTCCCTGAAGTTCGGTGAACTCCTTGACCAAGTCGGTCGTCAGGTCGGACTTGGAGAGCCGCGCGGCCCGCACGATCTGGGCCGCTTCCTCCGGGGAGACTGCCCCGCCGCCTTCCCGAATTGCTCCGATCAGTTGCTCTGCCAGCTCTTGCATCCGCGCCGTCTTGTCGAAGTAGGAGCCAAGCTTCGCCTGGAAGGTTACCGTGCGGAGCCACTCGAGCCGGTCCGCCAGGGTGGTCCGCCCGTCGGACTCCCAGAAAAACCGCGCGTCGTTGAAGCGCGCCCGCAGCACGCGCTCATGCCCGTGGCGGATCAGGCCCTTGCGGTCGGCGTCCGTCTCCATGATGGCAAGGAAGCGGGGCGCGAGCCTTCCCTGGGCGTCCTCCACGGCGAAGTATTTCTGATGGCCCCGCATGACGGTGGTCAGCACCTCTTCCGGCAGCGCCAGATACGACGGATCGAAGGAACCCAGCAAGGGAGTGGGATACTCGGTCAGATAGGTGTGCGTTTCGAGCAGTCCGGGGTCCTGCTTGCTGCGGAGGCCCTCTTCCGCGCGGAGCAGGGAATCGCTGAGCTCCTGGATCCGGACGCGGCGCTCCGCCGGCTCAAGGATCACAAAGTGGTCGCGCAACGTCTGACGGTAGGAAGCAAAATCCTTCACCGCCAGTTTGGCTTTGCCGAGCTGGCGATGCCCCCACGTCCACTTGCCGGCCTGCACCGAGCCAATCGCGCACGGGATGGTCTTGCCGCCATACAGGACGAGCAGCCAGCGGATGGGCCGGATAAAATGCGGTCCGCCCTTGCCCTCCCAGTACATGGCGCGCGGCCAGTAGATCCCCAGCACGGCCTGCGGGACCAGCTCTTTCAAGAGTTCGGCGGTGGGACGCCCCTGGCGAATTTTCTTGAAAGCCACGTATTCGCCTTTGGCCGTGGCCACCGTAATCAGCTTCTCGGGCGGGATGCCCATTTTCTCGGCAAACTTGATCGCGGGCATAGCCGGTTTGCCGCTCGCATCAATGGCAATCCGCCGGGGCGGGCCTTCGATCAATTCCTCCGTGGTGGGCTGGCGGGAAGGCAGGGAAGCGGAAAACGCCACCAAGCGGCGCGGGGTGGCATACATCTGGAACGGCGCCAGGCTCTCCGGGGCGAAGCCCAGTTTCACAAGGCCTTCCGTCAGGAGCTGTTTCAGTCCCTCCAGAGCGGAAGGGATCATCCAGGCCGGGACCTCCTCCACGCCGATCTCCAGCAAAAATTCCTTACCCTTCGGTTCCGCCATGTCTCGTGGAAATTCCTCTCAAAGCGGGAGCGCCTCTACGCGGGGGAAGCCGGCGCGGCCTCCGGCGATGGATACTGTTGCTGGAGCCAGGCTTCCGCCACGCCGCAGGCGAGCTGGCGAACGCGTCCGATCACCGTGGCGCGCTCGGTCACGCTCACGGCGCCGCGGGCATCGAGCAGGTTGAACAGGTGCGAACACTTCAGCACCAGTTCATAGGCCGGCAGCAGGGGGAACCGCCGCCGGGCGTCGGGATCCTGGCAGCCCCTCCAGGCCAGAAGCAGCCGCTGCGCTTCGGCTTCGTAGAGATCCAGTTGCTTCCAAAGCATGGTGATATCGGCGACCTCGAACTGGTACACAGAAAACTGGAGCTCCTCGGCGAGCCGGATTTGCCCGTACGAGGTGCTTTCATTCCAACGCACGGCGTAGACGCTGTCGGCGTCCTGAAGAAATGCGGCGAGGCGCTCCAGACCGTAGGTCAGCTCCACCGAGATGGGGTCCAGGTCCAGGCCGCCGCACTGCTGGAAATAGGTGAACTGAGTAATTTCCAGCCCATCCAGCATCACCTGCCAGCCAATCCCCCAGGCGCCCAAGGTGGGGTTTTCCCAGTTGTCTTCCTCGAACTTGATTTCGTGGTCGCGCAGCCGGATTCCCATGGCCTCCAGGCTGTCGAGGTACTGATCCTGCACGTCGGCCGGCGGCGGCTTCAGGATCACCTGCATCTGGAGGTGCTTGTACAGGCGGTTGGGGTTTTCCCCATAGCGGCCGTCATCCGGACGCCGGCTGGGCTGCACATAAGCCACCTTGTAGGGAACCGGCCCCAGGGCCCGCAAGAACGTCTCGGGGCAACTGGTGCCGGCGCCGACTTCCAGGTCATACGGCTGCTGGATCACGCAGCCGCGCTCATCCCAGAACTGGCTCAGCCGGAAGATGAGCTCCTGCAAGGTGCGCGCGGGTTGTCTCTGCTTTGCCATGCCGGTGATTCAAAGCGCATCCAACTGGCGGCGCGTAACGAGCTTGCGCTCGAGGTGCCGTTCCAGGTTCTGGCCCAGGAACCGCCGCAGGTCCTCGCCGCGCGCTCGCGACCACCCCTCAGCCGAAATTGCGGGCAGAGCCGCGCCCAGCATCTCCTGCGCCAGCGCGCGCGACTCCCCGCTCAAGCTCCAGGCGTCCTGGCCCTTGCACGCCTTGCAGAGCAGGCCGTCCCCGTGCGGCTGATACCATGCCGGCCCTCCCGCCAACGCTTCCTGACAACGGATGCAGCGCTCCAGGGGGGGTAAAAAACCAGCCAGCTTCACGGCCCACAGATCGAAATACGTCAGCGGCCTCCAGATGTCGCCGGTGCGCCGGATCTCCAGCATCACCAGCAGCACCAGGCGGAAAAACGGGTCGTTGGCTTCCCGCTCCGGCAACAGCAGTTCGCAGACCTCCGCCACGTAGCCGCAGCCGACCGCCACTTCATACTGGCTCTGGACCTCGAAAAAGGAATCGAGCAGTTCGCAGGACTCCAGCCGCACCAGGTCGCGCGCGGCGCGGTCCTGATAGCGCAGCCGCACGTGCGACAGCGGCTCCAGCGTGGCGCCAAACCGCTTCCGGCTGCGCCGCGCATTGGGCGCCACGCCCCGCGCGCGGCCTTCGCTGCGCGAAAGAAAACTCACCATCTTGTCGGCTTCGTTGCAGGGAATCGTTCGCAGTATGATGGCTTCCGTTTCCCGGACCGGCATGCGCTTTCCGTTGCTTCCGCGGGCAGTACCGAATGAGAAAAGTAGCACAGAACGCCGCAGGACGGCAAACCGCCGCCTCCGACCGCGGCTTGGGGACGAACTTTCGTTCATCCCTTCCAGAATCATTTCCGATACCCCCGGAGGCCAGCGGGCGGTTATGATGATATTAGGATTCGTTATGCCGAACGCGAAGAAGCTGCATCAGCTGGACCAGCGGCTGGAGCGCACCGAGCGCCAGTTGCATGTGCTCCAGAAAATCAGCCGCCTGATGGCCCGCAAGCTCTCCCTGGTGGAGGTGTTGCAGGCGATCGTCGGCATTGTGATGGAAGCGACGGAAGCCGACGCCTGCCTGATCTACCTCCACGAAGGCGACGATCTGGTGTTGTGCGCTTCCAACACCCCGCATCCGGCGCAAATCGGCAAGCTGCGCCTGAAGATGGGGGAAGGTCTGACGGGCTGGGTGGCCAAGGAGCGCCGCATGGTGTCGATCGGCCAGCAGGCGTACAATGACCCGCGGTTCCGCTTCTTCCATGACCTGCCGGAAGACACGTTCGAGGCCTTTCTCTCGGTGCCGGTCATCTCCCGCGACGAAGTGGTGGGCGTCATCAACGTGCAGCATCGCAAGCCCCGGCGCCATCTGGGCGGCGAGATGGAGATGCTCCGGACGGTGGGGGAGCAAGTGGGCTGCATCATTGTCCTGGCGCGCATCGGGGATCGGGCCGACGCCTTGATGTCCCCGGTGGAGGCGCTTCTCTCCAGCCCTCCGCTTTCGCCGCTTGCCAAATCCGGCTAAGCGCCGGCGGGTGGCCGGACCTCCGCCGCGGGTGTGCGGGATTGCTTCACCAGGAGCCAGACGGTCCAGCCGCCCAGGCCCAATTTCAGCAGAGCCACCGCGGTTGAGGCGGCGTGCAAGATGCCGAAGCGCCGCAGCCCCGGCGGGGGCGGCTCGCGCGGCACAAAGTCCAGCGACCGGCCCAGGGAAACAATCTGCGGCGTCAGATACAACTGGCTGAGGAGGACCAGTCCCAGCATCAGGGCGAAGCCGGCCAGCAAGCGGCCGCTTCCGGTCCGCACCGCCAGCAGCACCAGCGCCATGCCCAGCAAGCCCTCGGCCCAGCCCCACCAGACAAAATAGAGCCGGTTCTGTTCGGAGGCCAGATAACGCAACAGCGCGCGGGCCTCACCGGGCGGCAGCAGCGAGACATCGCGGTGAAAGGAGGGATGCAGCGACGTCGCCAGCAGGCGGTCGATGATCCAAAAATTTTCCGCCGCGATCCAGGCAATCAGAACGGTTCCCACCAGCCAGCCGCCCAGCAGGGCGCTCATCGCGGTTCGCAAGACCGGCTTGTTCACAGCAGTACCCTCCTTGCAGCGCAGTGTTCGGGAACGGGACATCCTGCCGGGGTGCCCTCGGCGCGGGAAAACCCACAACCGATCCCCGAATAGTTTTGCATTTTCCGCCGGATGGTGCTAGGTTTAGTGGTTATGCTAACGGCCCGCCGCGACCGCGGGCAAGCCATACAATTCCAACTCCAATTCCGCAGGAGCAACGCATCATGCCAGCCATTAAGAGTTCTTACAATAACAATCCTGTGCCTGCCGACGGCCAGCCGGTGCAGTATCAGAATGGCAAGTTTATCGTGCCGGACCGGCCCATTATCCCGTTTGTGGAGGGCGATGGCACGGGGCGGGACATCTGGAGGGCGTCGCGGCGCATCTTCGACGCCGCGGTCGAGAAAGCCTATGGCGGGAAGCGCAAGGTAGTGTGGTATGAGATCTACGCGGGCGAGAAAGCGTACGCCATGTTCCAGCAGTGGATGCCGGAAGACACGGTGGAGGCGGTGCGGGCCTTCCGCATCGCTATTAAAGGGCCTTTGACGACCCCCGTCGGGGGCGGCATCCGCAGCCTCAACGTGACGTTTCGGCTGTTGCTGGACCTGTACGCCTGCGTTCGCCCCGTGAAGTATTTTCCCGGAGTGCCCTCGCCGGTGAAGAATCCCGAGCGCATGAACGTGGTGATCTTTCGGGAGAACACCGAGGACGTTTACTGCGGCCTGGATTGGCAGGAAGGCACCGCCGAGGCCAGGAAAATCATCGAGTTTGTGGACCGGGAGCTGGGCAAAAAGATTCGCCCGGATTCCGGCATCGGCATCAAGCCGATCTCGCGCACCGGCAGCCAGCGGCTGATCCGGCGGGCGATCCAGTATGCCATCGACAACAATTTGAAAACAGTCACCCTGGTTCACAAGGGCAACATTATGAAGTACACCGAAGGGGCCTTCCGCGACTGGGGGTACGAGCTGGCCAAGAAGGAGTTCCGCGCCCAGACCGTGACGGAGCGCGAGAGCTGGATCCTCGACAACAAGGACCGCAACCCCGGTCTCACCATCGAGCAAAACGCCGGCCTGGTGGAGCCCGGCCTGGAGCACGCCACCGAAGCGTTCAAGAAGGCGGTCTATGCCGAAGTGAAACAGACGCTCGATGCCATCTATGCCACCCACGGCAACGGCCAGTGGAAGAAGAAGATCATGATTAACGACCGCATCGCGGACTCGATCTTCCAGCAGGTGGTGACGCGCGCCGATGAGTACCAGGTGCTGGCCGCGCCGAACCTCAACGGCGACTACCTCTCGGACGCCTGCGCGGCGCAGATCGGGGGGCTGGGCATGGCTCCCGGAGCCAACATCGGAGACGAGTACGCCTTCTTTGAGGCCACCCACGGCACCGCTCCGAAGTATGCCGACAAGGACGTCATCAATCCCACCAGCGTGGTGCTTTCGGGCTGCATGATGTTCCGCTTCATGGGCTGGAAAGAGGTTGCGGACATCATCGATGCGGCGATTGCCCGCACCATCCAGCAGAAAAAAGTCACCTACGACCTGGAGCGGCTGATGACGGGCGCGACCAAGCTCAAGACCAGCGAATACGCCACCGCCATCATTGAAAATATGCAGCCAATCGCGGTCGCCGTCTGAGGGCGGCCGAACGAGGCATGGCCGGCCGCCGGCATCGCCCGGGCGGCGGAATCCAATTTGCATTTTGACGCCATCAAGGAGAATTTCATGCGCAAGAAAGTGACTGTGGTTGGAGCGGGGAACGTGGGAGCGACGACGGCCATGCGGATCGCCGACCGCGAACTGGCCGACGTGGTGATGACGGATATTTTGGAAGGCGTCCCCCAGGGCAAGGGGCTGGACATGCTGCAGGCCGGCCCCATTGTGGCCTCGGATTCGCGCGTGATAGGCAGCAACGATTACAAGGACACGGCCAATTCCGACATCGTGGTGGTGACGGCCGGCTTTCCGCGCAAGCCGGGCATGAGCCGCGATGACCTGCTGCTCAAGAATTATGAAGTCATCAAGGCCACCACCGAGCAGATTGTCGCCCATTCCCCCAACGCCATCCTCATCATGGTGACCAATCCGCTGGATGCCATGTGCCAGGTGGCGCTGCGGGTCAGCAAGTTTCCCAAGCACCGCGTCATCGGCATGGCCGGGGTGCTGGATTCGGCCCGCTTCCGGACCTTTATCGCCGAAGCGCTGCATGTTTCGGTGGAGAACGTTCAGGCCTTTGTGCTGGGCGGGCACGGCGATGAAATGGTGCCTTCCGTCCGCTATTCGAGCGTGGCCGGAATCCCCCTGACGGATTTGCTGGACGCCGCCACGATTGAGGCGATCGTCCAGCGCACGCGCGGCGGCGGGGGAGAAATCGTCAAATACCTGGGCACCGGCAGCGCCTTTTACGCTCCCTCGGCAGCCGTGGTCGAGATGGTGGAAGCCATTCTGAAGGACAAAAAGAAGATTCTCCCCTGCGCCGCCTACCTCGAAGGGGAGTATGGCATCCACGGCCTGTACGTGGGGGTGCCGTGCAAACTGGGAGCCCAAGGAATCGAACAGATTCTGGAAGTCAAGCTGACGCCGGAAGAACAGGCCGCGCTGGTCAGGAGCGCGGACGCCGTGCGCGAACTGATCAACGTCATCCGCAAGACCAATCCGGAACACGCTTGAGGGCTGGGGGAGAGGAAGTTCTCCCGCTAATTCCCCGCGGCTTGAATTTTGGCGATGATGCCGGCGGCGCGCTGCTGCGCCACGTTGACCAGGTCGCGGTTGTCGCGCACTTTCTCCAAAACCGGCAGCAGCAGCGCGGCTTCGAGCAGGCGCCCTTGCTCGAGGTCCATCTCCAGTTGCAACAGCTCCTTGACCATACCCAGCCGATCGAACCGCAGCAGATACTCGATGTGGTCGCGGTGCTGCTGCGTGGCCGAGAGGCGCTCAAACAGCGTCGTCAGAGCCACGGCGTCCGGATTCTCCGTGTGGTTGTACGCGGCCTCGAATTGCGCCGTTCCCTCCGTGAACCGGAGGATTTTCCGGCCCATGTGGGCGACCTTGCGCCGGGACTCCAGTTCCACATTCTGAAAGCGGTTCAGCTTCTCCCCCAGGGCAAAAATCTGCTCCGCCGACTCGCGGGATACCATGAAGGCGGCGGGCTTCTCGCCGGGAGCGAAGCGGATCCAGGCGGCTCCGTCCCGCCGCAGCTCGATGGCGTAATAGTCCGGCTTGCTGCCGGGAAACTCTTTGATGAAGGTGATGGTTGGCAGGCGCGATGCCGCGGCATCGCTCTGCGGCGATGCCGGAGGCGCGGACACCAGCGCCAGCCCCGCCGCGATTGCCAAGAGAAGCGCCGGGTTCATGTCTGCGCCGCCAGCGGTTGCCCGGCGCGGGCCGCGCCGCGCGATGCCGCGCGCGCCAATTTCCCGCGGGTCAGCGAGTGATGCGCGTGGCAGAGAGCCACGGCCAGCGCGTCGGCGGCATCCTCCGGGGGGATTCGCTCCAGCCCCAGGAGCACCTTCACCATTTCCTGTACCTGGAGCTTCTCGGCGCGGCCGTAGCCCACGACGCTCGACTTCACCTGGAGTGGCGAGTACTCATGGACCGGAAGATGGGCCTCCGCGGCAGTCAGCAGCGCCACCCCGCGCACGTGGCCGAGCTGCAAGGCGCTGCGGGCGTTCACGGAATGAAAGACCCCTTCGATGGCCACCTCGCTGGGGGTGTAGGTGTCAATCAACTCGTTCAAGGATCGGGAAATGCGCAGCAGGCGGAGCGGAAAGGAGGATTGCGGCCGGGAGCGAATCACCCCGGAGGCGATCAGAGAACTCCGGCGGCCGTCGCTTTCAATCACGCCGTAGCCGGTGGCGTGGGAGCCGCAGTCGATCCCCAGAATCCGGTTCATGCCAGGCTCGTTTCCTCAACCGCTGACCTGCTCCAGTTCCTTGGCGTCGAAATCGAAGTTGGAATAGACGTGCTGCACGTCTTCGTGCTCCTCGAGGGCGTCGAGAAATTTGAGCATCTGCTCCGCGTTCTTGCCGTCCAGCTTGACGTAGGACTGGGGCAGCAGGGCGACTTCCGCGTTGACCACTTCGATGCCCGCCGACTTCAACGCCTGCACCACGGCCTCGTAGGCTTCCGGAGAACACAGAATCTCCCAATTGTCCCCGTCATCGCGCAGGTCGTCCGCCCCGGCGTCGAGCGCGATGCTCATCAGCTGCTCTTCGGTTGCCTTGGCCTTCGGCACGGTAATGGAGCCGCGCTTGCTGAACATCCAGGCGACGCAATTCGCCTCGCCGAGATTGCCCCCGAAGCGCGAAAACAGGTGGCGAATCTCCGAAACGGTGCGGTTCTTGTTGTCGGTGGCGACCTCTACAATCATGGCCACGCCATGCGGCCCGTAGCCTTCATAGGTGGCTTCTTCAATGGTGGCCCCCGGCAACTCCCCGGTGCCCCGCTGGATGGCGCGCTTGATGTTATCGGCAGGCATGTTTTCCGCTTTTGCCGCCAGCACGGCCGTCCGCAGACGGGGATTGGTCTCCGGGTCCCCTCCGCCGTGGCGGGCTGCCACCGTGATTTCTTTGATCAAGCGGGTGAAAATGCGGCCGCGCTTGGCGTCGGTGGCCGCCTTCTTGTGCTTGATGGTGGCCCATTTGGAATGGCCTGACATGCGTGCTGCTCCTCGGTGTGCGGCAAGGCCCGCGATGATCCCCGCCGTGATTCGTAAGGCCTCATCGTAACATAGCGATGCGGGGCAAACAAGCCGCGCCCCGCAGCAGGGAAAGGCGCTTCCGGCGTCCAGTCCGCCAGCAGCCAGGGAGGGCGAGTTTGCGGGGCCCGGATAAAGCCGCCTGCGCCAATACGTCAGTCGGCTCGGATCAACTCCACACCGTCCACCACCATGCGCCAAGTTCCGTCGTCGGTTTGGTGCGGCGGAGTAGAAACAACAAAGGTGGTCGAGAAAAACCAAAACCCCACGCGGAAATCGTTTCCAATAAACTCCTGAAGAGGGCCGGTGAGGGAAGTCTCCATGCCGCGCCGCAGCCGCTGATAGCGCACGCTGCCGTCCTGCGTAATCAGCAGGTACATCTCCGGAGAGGTCCACTCCCCGACATAATCGGACTTGTCCAGCGGCACCGGCTTAGCGCAGCCTGAGAGCGTCGCGCCCAGCAGCATCAGGATCACAATCCCGTGCCACCGAACAGGGCGGCCGGAGACCGCTTTCAGGCACTCGTTCACTCGATATTTCCTCATGGCGTCGGCAGGCAACGCGACCGAATTTGTTCGGGTTGGCCGGAACGCGTGCCGCACTACAAAGCTCTTGACAATCCTGAGTGAAGGATGCATGATGCCAACCGTCAAGTCAATCGAAAACGAGGTAAGTCCAAAGCAGGAAGCAACTTAGAGGTCCCGAAGGTCAGGATTTAACGATCACGCTTGCGTGGGTTAGGAGGTGTATATGCGGCGGTGGATTCGCAAAAATCAGTATCGGCGCCTGGTGGGTGGGATGGGGCTTGCAATTCTCTGCGGGACGACTCTGACGTCCGCCCAGTTGCCGACGGCCACCATCTCGGGAGTTGTGAGAGATTCCAGCGGCGCCGTCGTGCCGGGCGTGACCGTAACCGTGACCAATGCCGATACCGGAATCAGTCGCTCCTCGGAAACCGACAGTCGCGGAGCCTATCGCTTCCCGGCCTTGCAGGTGGGAACGTACGATGTGAGGGCGGAGCATCCCGGCTTTCAGACCATGCTGCAGCGGGGATTGCGCATCGCGGTGGGGGAGGAAGCGGTGCTGAACTTCGCTCTCGAGGTTGGCGCGGTCACAGAGACCGTGTCCGTGACGGCAGAAGCGCCGCTGGTGAATACCACCTCCGGTACCCTCGGAAGCCTGGTGACGGAACAGACCATTACCGACCTGCCGCTGGACGGGCGCAACTGGAACGACCTCACCTTGCTGCAGGTCGGCGTCAACCAATTGCGCCAGTCGGATACCTCCGGCACGCTGAACGGAACGCAGTTCAGCGCCAATGGCGCCCCCGTTCGCTCCAACCTGTTCACCATTGACGGCACCATCATGAACGATGCCCACGGAACCGGAGGGGCCAGCGGCAACGAGAACACGCTGGGCGTGGAGGCAATCCGCGAATACAAGGTGGCCACCAACGCCTTCAGCGCCGAGTACGGCATGACGATGGGCAGCCAGGTGGCTTTGGTAACCAAGAGCGGCACGAATCAGTTTCACGGCTCGCTGTTTGAGTATCTGCGCAACAGCGCCCTGGATGCCCGCGACTGGGATGACATCCCGAAGAAACCTCCCTTCCGGAGAAATATTACTACGAGCACTAAATAAGTGACACTTCACAGGGCGGCATACTGGACATGGCGTTCCCGGAAATAGCGTCGCACGACGTGCGGATGCCCCTGGGTGATCCGCAGATACGAACGGACGTTTCCGATCAACTCCTGCTCGTCTCTCGGTCGCATGCGACCCACCGCATTGGTCTTCACGTCCTGGTTCAGCAATTCGTCCGGGTTCAACTCCGGGCTATACGGGGGCAGCCAGAACAGGCGCACCTGGCGGGCATGTTTCGCCAGCCAGCGTTTCACCGGAGCCGCCCGATGGACCGGGTGCCGGTCGGCGATCAGATACAGCTTCCGTTTGGTCAGGCGTCGCAGCCGGCGCAGGAACTCCAGAAACACGCGCGCCGTGAACCGCTGCCGGAACACCAGGAAGGCCAACCGTCCTCGATTCGTGATCGCCGAGATCATGTTGCAGCGGAAGCGTTGCCCGGTTCCCGGCACCACCGGCGTCTGCCCGCGCAGTCCCCAGGACCGGCCCGCCTGATGGTCCGAGCGCAGCCCCATCTCGTCCAACCAGTGAATCTGGGCCTTCTCCCGTCGCGCGCGGGCCCGAATCGCGGGGTACTCCGCCGCGAGCCAGCGCTGGACCGCCACAGGGTCTTGTTCGTAGGACCGCCGCGCCGGTTTCTGCGGGGTCAGACCCCAGGCGCGCAGGTACCGGCCCACCGTCCAGACCGAAACCCGCACCCCAAACCGCCGAGCCAACAACTGTTGCACCGCTTCCCGCGTCCACAGCGCGAAGGGCAGCCGCAACTGTTCCGGGTAGCGGTTCACGATCAGCCGCACAGCCTGGGCGGACTGCGGGGCGGTCAGACGCGGCCGGGGCGGCCGCCCGCGCCGGCGGGCCTGAAACGCCTTGGCCCCCTGCCGTCGCGCCAACCCCATCCAGCGGTTCACCGAGCCGCGCGCCACCCCAAACACCCGGGCCGCCTCGGTTTGTGGCATGCCTCCCCGCACCGCCTGTACCACCCTCCGCCGCAGGTCGGCTTGGGCCTTCTCGGAAAGAGATCGCGCATCGTGGTTTTTCATGCCCCCGAGGATACCATAGAACGGCCATTATGTCACCTATTTAATGCTCTGATTAGTAACTTCGGGGGCGCCATTGGCGGGCCCATCCGCCGAGACCACACGTTCTTCTTTTTCACCTACGAGGGCTTGCGGCAGTCCCGCGGCGTTACCACCTTCGCGCAAGTGCCCCTTGACCAAGCGCGCGTGGACGGCCCTTTCGTCCAGTCGCTGGGGGTAACCAACGGCCAGATTCATCCTGCGGTGAAGCCGTATCTGTCCTTCTGGCCGCGCGCGAACAACCTGGATGATGCGCGTGAGGTGAGCCAGGGGGTGGGGCGCTACTACTACACCTTGAAGCCCCAGCAGAAGGATCATTACATTCAGGGACGAATTGACCATACGCTGACGGCGTCGGGTTCGCTCTTTGGCCGCTATTCGGTTCAGGATTCCAGCGACCACCGCGATGCCATGGCGCCGGAAATCTCTTCTGATTACCCGACACGCAACCAGTACTTTACGTTGTCCTACAACCACATTTTTTCTTCCATGCTGTTGGGCACCTTCCGGGGGTCCTTCAGCCGCACTCACGCTACGGCCATCTACAACAGCGAGTTCCCGCGGGAACTGGCGTTTCAGCGGGGGCAACCGGTCGGCAACCTGGGCGTCACCGGCTTGACGAATCCCACCAATGTCTCCGGCACCACCTCTCTCCCGGTGGAGCTGAACCAGCGCATCTTCAGCTACAGCGCGGACCTGTACTACACCCTCGGCCAGCATTCCCTGAAGTTTGGGATGCTGTTGAACCGCTATCGCCAGTTCCTTTACAACGATGGCGGCAACAGCCCGCGCGGCGCGTGGTCCTTTAACAGTCTGGCGGATTTTCTGAACGCCCGGCCCAACCAGTTCAGCATGAAGACGCCTGGCTCCATCACGGACCGCACCTTCGAATACCAGACCTGGGGCTTCTATCTTCAGGACGACTTCCGCATTCTGTCGAACCTGACGCTGAACCTTGGATTGCGCTATGAATTCCAGACCGAAGTGGACGAGATTCGCGGAAACGGCGCGGCCTTGCGGGACGTGCTGAAGGATGCCAATGTTACCGTCAGCGATCCGGTATTCATCAATCCGAGCCTGAAGAACTTCAGTCCCCGGGTGGGATTTGCCTGGGACGTGTT
>DATMAF010000237.1:0-7301 GCA_035560315.1 Terriglobia bacterium
AGCAGGCGGAGTTGGTCAGCATCTTCGCTTTTATGGAGTGCGTCTCCTTCTGGGAGCGGGTCATTCTGCCGGGGTTCGGACTTCTGCTCTCGATCCTTTTCCCCCTCCGCAAGATTAATGACCCGCGCTCCAGCGTGGCGCTGGCTTCCGGCGGATATCTGCTGATGCGCCGCAGCCTGTGGGCCAAGCTGGGCGGATACGAAGCCATCCGCTCGGAAATGATCGATGATCTGAACACCGCCCGGCGGGTGAAGCATGCCGGGCACCGGATTTATGCAGCCGCCACGAAAGATCTGGTCCGCACGCGCATGTATTCCAACCTGCGCGGCATTTGGGAAGGCCTGCGCAAGAACGCCTTCGCGGGCCATCGCTATTCCGTCGCCAAACTGCTGGCTTCGGGAAGCGCCTACTGGCTCTGCAATGTGCTGCCGGTGGCTAGTGCGCTGTATTTCTTGGGACGGTGGGCTGTCCTAGGAGTCCGCCCCGGGGAATCGGAAGTGGTTGCGATGGCCTTGAGCCTGGCGCAATGCGCCATGGCCGTGGCGATACACCTCCCGATTGTGCGGTTTCTTGCGATTCCTCCGGGATACGCGCTGTTGGCGCCGCTGGGAGCGATCCTATACACCGCCATTTCGCTGGATTCCATGGCCCGGACGCTGTTCGGACGGGGCGTCTCCTGGAAGGAACGCGCCTACCGGCGTCCGGAGGCGGAGTTCGGCGGGGAGCCCGGCTAGCAACCAGGGCGCAGGAACTGCCCTTGGTCGCCCCCCGGTGTGTAATAATGAGACGATTGGCTCTGTGCTCGCTTGGTTTATAATACAAACGCCGTAGTACTTCTTCTCGTGGGAGCGGAAAGATGACGACTGGCTCTGCGGCTGCTTCTCCCGCCGCTGAAATTGCCCGCTTGGTTGACGAAGCGGTCAAGCGCGGGAAGGGGTTGGAGGGAGAGACTCTGGAAAAGGTCGTGCATGAGCTGACCCGGATGTTCTCGGTCAAGCCCGATGAGGTGGCCATTCTGGAACTGGCTCCCAAGGGCGCGCTGCTCAGTTTCATCTATCCCACCAAGCTGCAAAACGTGGGAAGCATCCCCATGAGCAGCACCAACTCCCTGGCGGTGCGCACCGTCCGCGACAAGCGGCCGGAAATGATCAACAACTTCCCGGCGCAGAAGCATCCGACCGTCTTTGAATCCGTGGAACTCGGCGAAGCCACCAAAGAACGCAAGCAGATTCAGAAGATCATGAGCGTGCCCCTGTTGGTGGATGGCCAGGCGGTTGGGGCGCTGCAGGTGTCGCGCAAGGGCAAATCGGCCACCACCGCCGGCGGAGACTTCACGATTCGGGACCTCACCTCGCTGGTTTCCACCGCCGGCGTCATCGCCAAGTGCTTCAAGAAATAATCCGGAACCGCCCCGCCGCCCCTCCGGCTCTGCCGGATGGCACCCATTGCCCCAGCCTGTTTGCGGGGCGCCTCAAGCGCGCGTTGAGACGGCGGCCGGGACGCGGAAATAGGCCTCGAAATTCTGGTGATAAATCTTGCGCTTTTCGGCGGCGCTGAAGCGCGACTTTTCAATCGCCTCAGTGCACTCTCGGATCGAGGCCCGGCCGCCTTCAAAGTCAAAGGGCGCGTCCGTGCCAAACAGCACGTGATCCACCCCGAAGAAGTCCACGGCGCACTCGATCGAAGCGGTGGTGAAGGTGGAGACGTCGGTATAGAACATGCGGAAATACTCGATGATCGGCCGGGAGAACGGTCGGCCCCCGCGCTCCGCCACCACCAGCGGCTCCAGCATCCGATACATCGAGATGATGCGGCCATAGAAAAACGGCACCATGGCCCCGGAGTGATGGCAGATGATCTTCAGGTTCGGGAAATCGTCGAGCACGCCTCCAAAGACCATCCGGGCCATCGCGGCCGTGGTTTCATAGGGCCAGCCAAAAACCTGCCAGATGATGAACTTGGAGTCTTTTTCGTCGGCGTAGTCCGGCACGTCGATGGAGCGAGCCGGGTGCAGCAGGATGGGGAGATTGGCCTTGGAGCAAACTTCAAAGACGGGCCGGTACTCGGGCCGGTCCAGCGGCTTGCCGTTCACATTGGAGAAAATCTGCACCGAGCAGAGCTTCAAATCTTTGATGCAGCGCTCCAGCTCCCGCACCGCCGCCTCCGGCTTATTGAGGGGCAGGGAACAGGCGCCGCCGGCGAAGCGGTCCGGATACTTCTGGACCAACTCGGCAATTTCATCGTTGAGGAGCTTGGCCAGATACTCGCTGTCGTCCGGGTCCACCGCCTCGATGGGAGGCGAGGCCACGCTGATGACCTGGCGGTAGCCGGGGAATTCGTCCATCATCCGCCAGCGGGCCTCCAGATCCATCAGGACCTTGACGTTTTCCTGCTCCGGCGATTTTCCGCCAGCTACATATTTCAGGTGCGAGGGGCTGTGCTTGACGAAATTCGTCTTTCCCACCCGCTCCCAGCGGGCGGCGTCATACTTTTTGGGCAGAATGTGGCAGAAGACATCGACTCGGGACTCCATTCTTTCTCCTTACAGTTCCGGTGGTATGAGGTCGCGGGGCGCAGGACGCGCAGTACCGCAAAGCGCCGGGCGCGAAGGCCCAGTGTATCACCGGAGCGGGCCAGTTCCAAGCCTGCCGTTGCCGCTGCCGCCAGCCCCGCAGCGCCGGCGATCGCTTGACAAGGGAATTTGGAGTTCGTTAGATTCACTCCACTTTGAACGAAGATCGAAACATGCCGCCGGGTCCTGCGAGCGACGAGGAACAGGAGCGGCTGCACTGGCTGGCGCTGCGGTTTGTGCCAGGACTGGGCCAGCGCATGGCGCTGCGGCTGGTGGATTGCCTGGGATCGGCCACGGCCGTGTTCCAGGCCTCATCGACGGAGCTCGAATCGTTGGGGATGGCCTCCCATGTTGTTCGCAGCCTCGCCACCGGCACGGTGTTTGAAGCGGCACTGAAGGAAGCCGAGCAAGCGCGCCAGCAGGGGGCGGCGCTGCTGACCATCCGCGACGAAGCTTACCCTCCGCTGCTGCGGGAAATTTTCGACCCGCCGCTCACGCTGTACTATCGGGGAAACCCGGCGCTGCTGCGGGAGCCAGCGGTGGCCATCGTGGGTTCGCGGCGGCCCACCGCCTACGGGCGCGGCGTGGCGCAGCGGCTGGCGCAAGATCTGGCTGCGCGGGGCCTGACGGTCATCAGCGGCCTGGCGCGCGGGATCGACTCGGCGGCGCACGAAGGAGCCCTGGCGGCCAAAGGAAAGACGATCGCGGTTTTGGGATCGGGGATTGACGTGGCCTATCCCACCGAGAACAAGAAGCTCTATGAAACGATTGCCGCCCAGGGGCTGCTGCTTTCAGAATTTCCGCTGGGCACCTTCCCGGCGCCGCAGAATTTTCCCATCCGCAACCGAATCATCAGCGGCCTGTCGCTCGGCGTGGTCGTGGTGGAAGCGGCGCAATATTCCGGTTCCTTGATTACGGCGCGGCTGGCTCTGGAGCAGAACCGGGAAGTCTTTGCGGTCCCCGGTTCCATAACCAACAAGAATAGCTGGGGGCCGCATATTCTTATTAAACAAGGGGCCCGGCTGGTGCAAGACTGGCAGGATGTGCTGGAAGAGATGCCTCCGGAGGTGCGGCAGCGGCTGGTTTTGCCAACAGATGCAACGAAACCGGATGCTGGAGCATCTCTTTTTGCGGAATCACTTTCAGAAACAGAACGCGCCGTTTACGGCTTGATCCGGGTTGACGAGCCGGTTCATATTGATGCCATACTGGAAGCGCTTCCCCAACTTTCCTCTTCCGAGGTGCTTTCCAGCCTCTTGGAACTGGAGTTCAAGAATTTGGTACGGCAGTTGCCGGGGAAGAATTTTGTGAAGACCTTCTGAGGTCCCGACGATAGCAGGATAGCGGGAACTCCGCGGTCGGAAAGAGAAAGCGACCGAAGCAGGATGCCCAAAGCGAGGAAAAAGAAAACGGAAACGCCCGCCAAAGCGGCCAAGGCCGGGACGCGCGCGCAGTCGGCTGGCAAGGCGCTGGTGGTGGTGGAGTCTCCCGCCAAGGCCCGGACGATCAATCGCTATCTGGGCCGTTCGTATCTGGTGAAAGCCTCGCTGGGGCACATCAAAGATCTTCCGGCGAAAGACTTGGGCGTGGATGTGGAGCATCGCTTCCGTCCCACCTACGAACCCATCCCTGCGCGCGCCAAGGTGATCCAGGAACTCAAGCAAGCTGCCAAGAAAGCCAGCGCCATTTATCTGGCGGCCGACCCGGACCGCGAGGGGGAGGCCATCTGCCAGCATCTGGCCGAAGAGCTGGGCAACGGCAAGCCGGTTCACCGCGTCCTGTTCAACGAGATTACGAAAAACGCCATCCAGGAAGCGTTCCAGCATCCCTCCGCAATCAACGAGAAATTGGTCGAGGCGCAGCAGGCCCGCCGCATTCTGGATCGCTTGGTGGGCTATAAGATCAGCCCGCTGCTGTGGGACAAGGTGCGCCGGGGACTTTCCGCCGGGCGGGTGCAAACGGTGGCGCTGCGGCTGATTGTCGAGCGCGAGCGGGAGATTCGCGCCTTCGAGCGGGAGGAATACTGGACTCTGGCGGCGCAACTCAGAGCCTCCCAGCCGCCGGTCTTTGAAGCGCGGCTGCTCCGGCAGGGCGAGCAGGAGTATATCGTACGGGGCGAAGCGACGTCCGGCAGCATCCGGGCGCAAGCCGAAAAGGGCAAGCTGCTGATCCGCAGCGAGGCGCAAGCCGAAGAGCTGAAACAACGCCTGGAACAGGCGGCCTTCGTCGTCGCCTCCACCACCACCAAGGAAGTGCGGCGCAACCCGCTGCCGCCGTTTGTGACCGCCAAGCTCCAGCAGGAGGCGGCGCGGAAGCTGGGCTTTGCCGCCAAGCGCACCATGGCGCTGGCGCAGCGCCTGTACGAAGGCATCGCCATCGGGGAAGAAGGCACCGTCGGCTTGATTACCTACATGCGCACCGATTCCACGCGCGTCTCCGAGGCCGCCATCCGCGAAGCGCGGTCCTGGATCGGCGAGCAGTTTGGGCCGGCCTACCTGCCGGACCATCCGAACATCTATCGCAGCAAGAAGGGGGCGCAGGACGCCCACGAAGCCATCCGCCCGACCTCCGTGCTGCGAACGCCGGAAAGCATCGCCCGGTATCTGGGCGAGGACGAAGCCAAACTCTACCGGCTGATCTGGCAGCGGTTTGTGGCCTCGCAGATGACCCCGGCGCGTTTTGATCAGACCACCATCGAGATCCAAGCCGACGAGTTCGGCCTGCGCGCGACGGGCTCAGTCCCCAAGTTTGACGGCTTCCTCAAGCTGTACCAGGAATCCAAGGACCAGAAGGACGAAGAAGACGAGGAGATTGGCAAGCGGCTGCCGGCCGTAACGGCGGGCGAGCGGCTGCGGCTGGAGGCGGTCCGTCCCGAGCAGCACTTTACGGAGCCGCCGGCCCGTTACAACGATGCCAGCCTGGTCAAAGAGCTGGAAGAGAAAGGCATCGGCCGCCCCTCCACCTACGCCTCAATCATCAGCACCCTGCTGGAGCGGGACTACGTCGAGAAACTCAAAGGGCGCTTCCATCCCACCGAACTGGGCATGATTGTATCCGACCTGCTGGTGGAAAACTTCGCCGATATTTTTGACGTCATGTATACGGCCCGCCTGGAGGACGCTCTGGATGACATCGAGGACGGCAAGCAGGCATGGGTGGAGACCCTCACGGAGTTTTACAAGAAGTTCGCCAAGGACCTGAAGCGCGCCGAAAAGCACATGGCGGATGTGAAGCGCATGGAACAGCCCACCGCGTACTCCTGCGAAAAGTGCGGCAAGCAGATGGTCATCAAGTTCGGCCGCAACGGAAAATTCCTGGCCTGTTCCGGCTATCCGGAATGCGCCAACACGCGCGAGTTGCCGCCGGAGCTGTCCGAGCGCGGCGCTCCCGCCGGGGGCGAAGCGCCGGAAGCGGAGCAGACCTGCGAGAACTGCGGCCGGCCGATGGTGCTCAAGCGCGGGCGGTTCGGCCAGTTCCTGGCGTGCAGCGGCTATCCGGATTGCAAAACCACGCGCAAGCTCGGCGAGACGGAAAAGAAGCCGCCCGTCCCCACGGGGGAGAAATGTCCCGAGTGCGGCCATGAGCTGGTTTTGCGCCAGGGGCGGTACGGCGAGTTCACCTCGTGCAGCAATTACCCCGCTTGCAAATACATCAAGCAGGAAACGACCGGGGTGGCCTGTCCCGAATGTCAGCAGGGGGAGATCGTCCAGAAGCGCTCGCGGCGGGGCAAGGCGTTCTTCAGTTGCAATCGCTATCCGAAGTGCAAGTTCAGCCTCTGGAACAAGCCGGTCTCGCAAGCCTGCCCGAAGTGCGCCTCGGTCTACCTGGTGGAGAAAACCACCAAGGCGGGCACCACCCTGGAGTGTCCCAACGAAGCCTGCGATTTTAAGGCCGCCGCCTGAGTCGCGCCGTGGTTATGTCGCGGGCTTGCGCGCCGAAAGCAGCAGCGCGCCCCGTTCGTAGCAGCGGCGCCATTCCGCGGCGTCGCGGAACGGCGGCGGCGCCGCGCCCCCATCCGGCGGCTGGCCCGGGATCATCTCCGGGGTGCTCGCCGCAAACCCGCAGCGTTCCAGCAAAGCCACGTACTCGTCCGCGCGCAACAGCCGGGCCGGCACGGACAGCCAGGGCAGCCACCGCAGCGACCACTCATTTTCCATGCAAAGATGATTCACAATCCACAGGCGGCCTCCCGGAACCAGCACCCGGTAGATCTCGCGCAGCGCGCGTTCGGGGTCTTCGATGTAGTAAAAAGCTTCCAGCGAAAAAATTGTTGTAAAGAAATTTTCCTGCCAAGGAATTTGCTCCGCGCTGGACCAGACAAACAACAGATTGTCGTAGGCGGTGGATTGGGCGCGGGCGTTGCGCACCATGTCGTCGGAGAAGTCCAGCCCGACCAGAATCCCCTGGGGAACCAGCGGCGAGAGCATCCGCAGCGCCCATCCCTCGCCGCAGCCGATTTCCAGGATGCGCTCGGCGGGCTGAATCTCCATGCGGTGGATCACCGGCTCGAAGAAGCCGCGGTGATGCAGTTCCAGCGCGGCGGCCGGGCCGTCCTGCGCCCACTGGTTGAATTCCTGCCGCAGCCGCTCGCTCATGCCGGCTCCCCACTCCTGGAGTGTTGTCCCGGGGAGGAGTTCAAACGGCTCCAGGCCACCGGGGCGGAGATAACAAACAGGTAAAGCATGACGACCTCCGAGTCGCCAAAGTTGTATTCAAACAGGCCGGCAAC
>DATMAF010000238.1:0-3256 GCA_035560315.1 Terriglobia bacterium
GACCGCGCCGCGCAGCCAGGGCTTCCAGGAACGCCGCCAGTCCTGGCGCGTCATCCAGGTCCAGCCGCGCAGCCGGCTGAGGGAGGACTCCGGCTGGCGCGTTGCCGCCAGGGAGAGGGTTTCTCCGACCGCGAACAGGCCCACCACAACAACGACCACATCAATGCCATCCAGCAGTTGCGGCAGCCCGAAGGTGTAACGGGCCTGGCCGGTTTGCAGGTCGATGCCCACCAGCCCCAGCGCCAGCCCGAAAAACAAGCTGACCAGCCCGCGCACGGGGCTCTCTCCCAGAACCGCCGAGATGGTGGTGAAGCCCAGCACAATGACTGCAAAATACTCCGCCGGACCGAACCGCAGCGCGAACTCGACCATCACCGGCGCCAGGAACGTGAGCCCCAGGGTCCCGATGGTTCCGGCCACGAACGAGCCGACGGCAGCGGTGGCCAGCGCGGCGGAGGCTCTTCCGCGGCGGGCCATCTGGTGGCCGTCGAGGGCCGTGATCATGCTGCCGCTCTCTCCGGGCGTGTTCATCAAGATGGAAGTGGTGGAACCACCATACATCGCGCCGTAGTAAACGCCCGCGAAGATGATGAAGGCATGGACCGGATTCAACTGGAACGTAACCGGAAGCAGCAACGCCACCGTAAGGGCCGGGCCGATGCCGGGAAGAATCCCCACCACCGTCCCCAGCACCACGCCGGCTAACGCCCACAGCAGGCTGGCAGGCTGCAAGGCCACCCGGAAGCCTTCGAGAAGGGCGGAAAGAGACTCCATCAGAAAAGACCTTCGAAAATGCCCGCGGGCAACGTCAATCCCAGCAGATGGGAGAAGGAAAAATAAACGATGCTGGAGAGCGCCACGGCGACCAGGGCATCCCGCCCCGGTTTCTGGCTATGGAAGGCGCGCGCCGCCAGCCAGAATTGGACGCTGCCAGCAATGATAAATCCGGCCCGCTCGAGCAGCGCCAGATTCAAGACGAGGGCCAGGACAAGGTATCCCAGCGAAGGCCACTGGAGCGAGCCGGCCGCCGGGACGGGCGGGCGATGGGGGCCTTTTTTGCGCCGGGCCAACAGAAAGGCCAGCGCCAGCCAGCCGGCCAGCACGAGCAACCCACCGGCGACCGCGTAGGGAAAGAAACGCGGCCCGATACGGTCGTAGCCAGCTCCCAGGCCGATCGCCGGGATGCGCGCCAGCAAGGCAACGCCCAGCGCCGCCGCTGCGGCCGCCAAAACCAGATCGCCCGGAGCCGCTCCGGATTCGCCCCGCGGGACCGAGTTTCGTGGAACACTCAAGGCAGGTCGGATGCGGCCGGTGTCATTTCACCAGCCCGATGGATCGCAGCACTGCCGTGGCGCGGGCGTTCTCCTGCTTCAGAAACGCCTCGAAGGCCGGGCCGGACTGGTACATGTCGATCCAGCCATTCTTTTCGAGCACCGTTTTCCAGGCCGGCGATCGGACCATGCGATCCACCAGTTCGGTGAGCGCCGCCCGCTGCGGCGCGCTGATGCCGGGCGGGGCCACCACACCGCGCCAGTTTGAAAGCGTCAGATCGACGCCCTGTTCCACCAGGGTCGGGACATCCAGTCCGGGCAGGCGCTTTTCGCTTGAGACCGCCAGGGCCCGAAGGCGGCCGCTCTTGATGAACGGAACCATCTCCGCAAGGCCGTTCATGCCCACCGGGAGATGATTGCCCACCAGCGAAGCGATGGATTCGCCGCCGCCGGAGTGCGGAATATAGTTGATCTTGCCGACATCGATGCCCACCGCCTTGGCGAGCAGACCGGCCAGCATATGGTCTGTGCCGCCGGCCGAGCCTCCCGCGATGGCGTACTTACCGGGGTCTTGCCGCCAGGCCTGGATAAACTCTTTCAGGGTCTTGAACGGCGAGGCGGCCGGAACCACCACCACTTCGTACTCCCCGGTCAGGCGGGCGATGGGAGTTACCTGCTCCAGCGTAACCGGCGAGCGGTTGGTCAGCACCGCGCCCACCATGATCAGGCCCATGGTCATCAGGACATCGCCCCTGGCCCGGTAATTGTTCACGAACTGGGCCAGTCCGATGGTTCCGCCGGCGCCGGGAATGTTCACCACCTTGGCGCTCGCCAGGCGATTCTGGTCGATGACGCGCTGCATTTCGCGGGACGTCTGATCCCAGCCGCCGCCCGGAGCGGCCGGGGCGATGATGGTGAGCATTTTTACCTGCGCGCTGGCCGGGCCGGCCCCGGCGCACGCCAGCAGCAGCGCCACCCCGCACCGCAAGAATGCCTGGCCAGCCAAACGCCTCATCGCCGCTTTCTCCTGCGGAACGAATTGCGCCACACATCCGCGCCGCCATTGTACGCTGGCCCCATTTCCGGAAGCAACCAGCCCGCCTCCCCGTCGCGCTCAGCGCCGCGAAGCGGAAGATTTCTCCTCGCCGGCGTGGCGCAGCAGCGCGCCGAAACGGTAGATGCCATGCACAAACTTGCCGTAGGGAATCGCCAGGAACAATCCCATCACCACTCCCAGGTGGACGGCCAGCGCCACGCCCATGGCGGGAGATTCGCGCAGCAGCAGCAGCAGGAATCCGGTCAGGCTGGTCAGGAACAGCAGGGCCAGAAAAGCGACGTCCATGCGGGCCTGGTCCGGATCGCTGAGTTCGTGGTCGCGCCGGCGTTTCAGCCACAGCAGTCCCAGCGGGCCGAGCAGCAGGCCCGCGCCGCCCGCAATGCCGAGCGCTACCGGCAGGCTGGCCACCGGATAGGGAGCCTCCCAGCCGAAAACATTGTGATAGATGGCCGCCAGCGTCGTCGCGGCAAAACACAGCAGGAAGCCGTAGAAGGTCAGATGATGGAACCAGCGCCGGGCGTGCGAAGGGACTTCGGAAGGATAGGCGCAGCCATCGCCGCCCGCCTCGCCGCCTCCCTGGAGGTAGCGCAGCCGCAGGGAGTCGGCCGCGGCCCTGCGCAGCGCTGCCGCGTTCCACAGCCGCGGCCACGGCTCTCCCGTCTGGCGCCAAAAACGCCAGAATCCCGCCGCCAGAGCCAGCAACGAGAACAGGCCCGCAGCGCCAAATACCGCCACCATGACGCGGTGCGGCATCACTTGGTAGAAGGAGCCTTCCGCAACGGCGTGCGCGGAGAACAGAACGCCGCGGGGAACGAAGGCTTGCAGCAACAGGAAAAAGATCAGGGGGACGACCAGGGCGCTGAAGACAAAGGCCAGCGCGTGGCGCCGAAACAGGCCGGCCAGCCAGCCCGGCCAGGCGTACCGGCGA
>DATMAF010000239.1:0-4528 GCA_035560315.1 Terriglobia bacterium
TGGGCCAGAACGTCAACTCCTATCGCGACCCTTCGCCCGCCGGACTGAATTTCGCCGAGATGCTCGCCGCCGTTGCGGAAGTCCCGGGCATTCGCCGGGTGCGCTACACCACGTCGCACCCGCGCGACTTCACGCCCCAGATCGTCGAGGTCATGGACAGCCATCCAGCCATCTGCAACCACGTGCACCTGCCGGTGCAGTCGGGGTCCAGCAACGTGCTGCGCGCCATGCGGCGCGAATACAGCCGCGAGGATTACCTCGAGCGCATCGCGTGGATCAGGCAGGCCAGGCGGCCGATCTCGATCACCACCGACATCATTGTGGGCTTTCCCGGGGAAACTGACGCCGACTTCGAGCAGACCGTCACGCTGCTCGAGGAGGTCGGCTATGACTCCATCTTCTCCTTCCAGTATTCGCCGCGGCCCAACACCGCCGCGCTGGCGCTGGCTGACGCCCTCCCGGAGGAGGAGAAAGGCCGGCGGCTGCGCATCCTGCAAGACCGCCAGCGGCAGATTCAGGCCGAGCGCTACCGGCGTTTCCTCGGCGCAGAGATGGAAGGCTGGTGGAGGGCGCTTCCAGCCGCTCCGGCGATGACGGCCGGCCCCAGTGGAAGGGCCGCACGACGGAGAATCTGATCCTGAACTTCACCGTTCCGGAAAGCCTCGCGGAGACGCCCCAAGCCGGCTCCTACTGGCGCGCCCGGGTAACGCGGGCCGCTCCCAACTGCCTGATCGGAGAGGCGGTTGCAGGGCCAATCCTGCGGCCCGCAGGGGCGCTGCTCAGCGGCCTTCGGCACTCCGGCGCCCCGGCTGCGCAAAGCGGGCTGTTCCGCATCCTGTAACCATCCCCGCACCGTTCCCGAAAGCAATTGCGCATCCGCCCGGATGGTGTAAAGATAGGTGACAAGGGATGCCGCTGGAAACGCCTCCACACACGCATGGTGGTGGAGGATTGCGCTCCCATTCACCGGCAGGGGGTGTTGCATGGAAGTCGAGATGAAAATTCGCGGTCTGATGATGGATCCCGTGACCAATATGCCCATCGTGATCCTCAAGGATGTCGCCGGGAACGCCGTCTTGCCGATCTGGGTGGGAGTCTATGAGGCCAACGCCATCGCGCTCGAGATCGAGAAGGTCACCACGCCCCGGCCCATGACCCACGACCTCATCAAGAACCTGCTGCTGGGCTTGAACACTTCCGTGCAAAAGGTGGTGGTCAACGAGCTGAGGGATGAAACCTATTACGCGTTGATCTGGCTGGAGCAGAACGGGCAGATCATCTCGGTCGACTCCCGGCCCTCCGACGCCCTGGCGCTGGCCCTGCGCCTGGATTGCCCCATCTACGTCGAGGAAACCGTCCTCAAAAACTCAAAAGCCGCCAGCGCCTCGCCGGAGAAAATTTCCGACGAGGAGTTGAAGAAATGGCTGGAGGGCCTCAACGATGAGGACCTCGGACGCTACAAGATGTAACCCGCCGGCGGGGAACAAGCGGTAACAGCGAGCGCCAGGCTCCTCCCGGGATGATCGGGCAGGGGGTGCTGCCGACACAAGAGCGCGTGCATGGATGTGCTGGACAAGCTGGTGGCGGCGGGCTTCGCGCTGCGGACCTTGCCGGCCTATGAGCGGCACATCGGGATTGAGCGAGACAACTTCATCGCCCTGGTGGAGCCGACCCCGGAAGGCGCGCTGCGCCGCTTCAGCGCCGCCGGCTACCTGCTGGAGGGCCGGATTGCGCTGCTGGTGGAGCGCCGGGGAGAAAAATTTTTTGTCTTCAAAGACAAGTGGATAGCGGCGAGCGCCGAGCTTCTGGCGCGCTTCGATCGTTTCCAGAAGGAACTGGACGCCATCTTGTGCGCCTAGGAAATTTTCCGCTGGCGCGCACCGCACAATTTGCTTGACAGCCCTGGGGAGCTCAGGCATCGTCTTAGCACGAGTCATGCTGCGGCGACTGGCAACGCTGGCCCTGATGATCCCGCTGTCGCTGAACGGGCTGTGGATGGTCTGCTCGGACGGAGCCACCCCGAAGGCGGCAACGGAGGGCGCTTCCGCAGCGGTGGATGCGGCGCAGTGCAAGAAGATGTGCCCGCTGCACGCTCCCGAACCGGAGACGGCGCAACCGGGAGCGGCTCCCGCCGACCGGGCGCTTCCCGTCGGGGCGATCTGCCTGCTGACCTCCGGCGGCGAGGGATCAACCATCGCCGCCATCTACTTCGTAGTGGCGCCCCCGGTGGCGGCTGAAAAGCTGGCGGCGGCTGTCCACCAGCGCGAAGTGGTTCCGCAATTGCCGGCTGCCCGGTATGCAAGTCCCGATCTGCCGGGCGCGACTCCCCCTCCCGAAGCGTAGTCCCCAGTCCCTTGTTTTGATCTCGTGAGCCAGCGGCCCGCCCGCAGGGCTCGCGGGAGCCATTCCAGTTAATTCACGAACCGGTTTTCTTGCTGGAAGAGGGCACGGAAGCGGGCCCTGCCCGAGCGCGCCAGCGGTTCGCGCACCGGGCTTCCTGCGGCACGCCAACGCCAAGAAAGGACTGAACTCATTTTATGGACGCACGCACCTGTTTTGCATTGCGAAGAGCTCCGGCAGCAGTGGCGCTCCTCGCCATCGGTTTTTTCTTCCGCCCGGCATCCTTGCATGCCCAGGCGGAAGCCAACAGCGGGCAGATTGTCGGCCAGGTGCTGGACCCCTCCGGCGCCGCAGTGCCGATGATTGAAGTCATCGCTCGCAACAAGAACACGAACTTAACCCGCTCCATGACCACCGACGTCGAAGGCCGCTTCGCCACCGGACCGGTTCCGCTGGGCACCTATGAAGTGACGGCCCTGCCCATCGACATGGAGCCATCCTCGCAGCAGGTCTATGTTTCGCTGGGCGGCCGGGGCTCCGCCAACTTCACGCTGGGCCTGGCGGCGGTGCGCGAATCGATCCACGTCGTGGCGGACGCGCCGGCCGTGATCGAGCCGAGCCAGACTTTCTCCAAAGCGGTGCTGACGGAGCTGCAATTGCGCAACCTGCCGGCTCCCGGACGCCGCATCCGGCAGTTGTTCCTGTTGACGCCGACCACGCAGATCGAGCCGGAGTGCGGGGGCTTCTCCATCGGCGGGCAGAAGGGCGTTTATACGGCGCTGAATGTGGACGGCAGCGATTACACCAGCACCCACTTCTGCGGGCACATCGAGATGTCGCCCACCTTCACCATTGAAGCGCTCCAAGAGTTCCAGGTGCTGCGCAGCACCTTCTCGGCGGAGTTTGGCCGCTCCACGGGAGGCATCATCAACCTGGCCACCAAGTCGGGGACCAACCAGTTGCACGGCTCCGGCTTCTATCTGTTCCGCAATGACGGTCTGACGCACCGGGATGTATTTGGCCGGGAGCAGATGGACCTCGGCAATCAGTTCGGCGGCTCCCTCGGAGGGCCGATCCGGCTGGACCGCACGTTCTTCTTCCTTGCCGGTGAGATGCAGCGCAACACCAAACCGGTGCACGTGCTCTACAGCCAGCTCGACATCCAGGGAGTGCGCAACAGCCTGGGAGCGCAGGCGCTGCTGGCGGTGGCGCCGGAAGGCCGCTTGACGGCGGTCAGCCAGTTCCAGTCCACCGTCAACCGCATCGACCACGCGCTGAATGAAAACCGCCACCTGACCGGCCGCCTGGACGTTACGCGCAGCAAGATTACCTCCAGCGCCGGCTCGTTCATCAACACCAACGGCCTCGGAGCGGATTCCGAAACGAACCGTGACGTGGAGAATTCCTCCCCCACCAGCAACCGGACCAATGTAACCGGGATGGTGCAGTTCAGCGCGGTGCTTTCGCCGCGGCACATCAACGAAATCCGCGTGGCGCTCCAGCGCGAGTACCGCCCGTGGAATCCGGGCGACAGCCCCGAGGTGACCGTGCGGCATGGCTCGCCCCTCCAGACCGTGGCGATTTATGGCGCGCAGGGAACGGGCCTGAGCTATGGCAACGTGGGGTACAAGTTCACGGACCAGCGCTATCAGTTCGTGGACAACTTCTCCATTGTGACCGGCTCCCACACCATGAAGCTGGGCGCCGACGCCAACCTGGTGTTCAGCGCAACCGTCTTCAATCCCGGCTTCAACGGCACCTATCGCTTCGACGGGCTGGACAATTACCTGGCGCGCATCCCGGCCCAGTATGACCAGTTCGCCGGTTCCGGAACGGTGAACTCCCGCAAGCACCAGATCGCGTTCTATTGGCAGGACGAGTGGCGGGCGCTCCCCGGACTGACCCTCAGTCCCGGCTTCCGCTACGAGATGGCGCTGATGCCCGATTATCCGGCGCCAACGGTTCCCGCCAACCGCGCCCCGCAGGCGACGGAACTTCCCAGCGACTATGAGATGTTCGGGCCGCGCCTGGGGCTGGCCTGGGATGTAAATCAGGAGGCCAGGACCGTCCTGCGGGGGGCGGCCGGCGTGTTCTATGCGCCGCCCTACCTGGCGGTGTTCGAGCAGGCCATGGTCAGCAACGGCGGTAATCCGGAGCTTTCCAGCCGGGTGACCCTCCATGGCTCCAG
>DATMAF010000240.1:0-2404 GCA_035560315.1 Terriglobia bacterium
CGACGGACGGCCAGCTCGAGGATGCGCTCCGGCCGGCGTTCGCGCAGGTCTTTGGCGGTTGTCGTCTTCAGGCCGCCGGGGTAATGCGAGTACGCCTGGTAAGTCTGCGTCTCCCATTTCTTGCCGGTGAACTTCACCTTCTCCGCGTTGACGACGATGACGAAATCGCCGGTGTCCTGGTGCGGAGTGTATTCGGGACGGTGCTTGCCGCGCAGGATGTTGGCGATCTTCACCGCCAGCCGGCCGACAACCTGATCGGTGGCGTCGATCACATACCAGCGTTGGGCGATCTCGTCCCTCTTTGCCATGAACGTGGACATGGTTCCGATCCCATAGTTCCCTGTCGCGAAAATGTTATGATAAGCGGCTGGCGCGGGTCGTCAAGGCGCGATTCCGCCAACGCAAAACCGCCTGGGGCGCGGCACATAGAGTACCACGTCCCAGGCGGTTTTGCGTTGGTGTTCCCTCACGAACGCCAATATGCGGGGAAGTGTTCCCTCTTACTGGTCTGGTTGCGGCGTCTTCTTCTGCTTGCCGCTGTTCGTTTTGACGTGGAAGGTGATGTCGTAACTGGCGAAGGCAGCGTAGGCGGCCTCGTAGGCGGCCTCGTCGCCCTCGGTGGCGTTGCTGAAGCGCAGGCCCTCCTTTGCCATGTACTGCACCAGCTCATCGACCGTCTTGCCGCCCTTGATCCAGTTCAGGTAGTTGAAGTATTTCACGGCAGCTTCCTGGTTCTCCAGGGCGTAGATCACGCCGCGCATGTTCTCCAGGAAGGCGTCCGCTTGCAGGTAGCGGCGGAATTGCATCTTCAGCGCCTTGGCATCGAGGTCCTTCCGCAGCTTTTGCAAGTGCACATCCAGATCCTTGAGCTTGATCCGGTCTACCTTGCCCGTGGTCCGTACCTGGTCCACCAGGTCCTGGGCAAGGACCTCGATCTCGCGGCGCGTCTTCTCGTCGGCGATCTCCGACAGGGCAAGGGGCCAGCTGATCGATCCGCTGCGGCGAAGCAGCCCCAGGTTCGCGCCCGTGTCGCCGACAGTCACGTTCAGCCGGCGGAGCACCTCCTCGGAAAGGAACGGCGGCTCTTCAATCTTGCCCGCCTTCAGGTCCTTCTTCTTGAGGTCGCCAAAAATCTCGTTGAGCGCCCGACCAGAGTTGATCTCCGCAGGTGTGGCGAACTCGGTGAGGCGGCTGAGCCGCACAGCAGCCCACTTGCGCTGGATGTCCGTGTAGGTCGGCTCGGTGGCCTTCAGCCAGCGCTCGAGCTCGACTCTCTGTTTCTGGCTTTTGAGGAACTCCTGATACGCCTTCTCACGGATGATGCGGGCCATCTCCTGGTTCATCATGAATTGCCCCTGCTCACGGACGATGTCGGCGATGCCGCTCCAGGGGTTGTAGTAGTAGGGGTACGGGTAGATTGGATAGAAATAGGGATAACCACCGTGGCTCATGGGGGCATACGGCCGGTTTGGGTCGGTCAGGCCGCCGGGCTGGAACGGACTGAGGCCACCGGGGCCATACGGGGCATTGGGGTCCGGCAAACCGGGAACGACCTGCGCGTGCGCCAGTGCCGGCACCAGGCCCAGAGCGAACACGACGGCCGTCAGGGCCACGATTGTCCAGGAGCGAGACATAAACATGGTGCTTCCCCCAAAATAGGCAAGGGTGCTCTCGACCGGCCTGCCGCCCCCGCCGCCCCTGGCGGACAATCCCTTACAGCTGAAAAGGCTTGGCCGGCCGGATTGGCCGCCTCAATAGATTATTGTACTTTTGCTTTTCACCGCGTGATAGGTTATTTCACCGGTTTCTTCACATCTTCGCCCGTAGCGTCGGCATACTTCCGACGGTAGTACCTCAGTCCCGGCACGAAAAAACCGATGAATGACGCCGCGCCAAGCAACAGCGGCGCGAAATCAGGCAGCAGCCACATCGGGAAAACCGCCAGGAAACACAGCGCCGCGGCCACATAGAACCAACCGCTGAGCGTTCCCGCCATCACCAGAAACACAATCCCCGCCGCCACTGCCAGGATCGGCGTCAGCGTCAGCACCTGCAGCTCCAAGCGCTGCGCGAGCATCATCTCGACGATAAAAGTGCCAATGGATGCGATCACGCCCCCGGCCCAGGCGTGCGCCATCTGCCGCTCGACGAACACCACTGGCCCGGCGCGGCGCCGCCAGTGCCAGAAAAACAAACCCCAGGCGACCAGGCCGACACTCCAGAGCAGCAGATACGGCAAGTGTGCCCGGACGCCGGCGATGAAAAGGGCGTTCGTGACCGCGCAGAGCAGCAAGATTGTTACGGCATGCCACATCCACAGGCCGCCCCAGTTCTCCATCACCGGCGCGTGATGCGTCTCCCGGAAGATCCTCCCCAGGAAGTACACCAGGCTGCTTGACCGCGC
>DATMAF010000241.1:0-2836 GCA_035560315.1 Terriglobia bacterium
AGGTCGCGCTGAATCCGCAGCAGCGCGCCGCCGTCGAGCACGGCGAAGGGCCGCTGCTGATTGTGGCCGGGGCCGGCACTGGCAAGACGCGCGTGATTGTGGAGCGGGTCGGGTATCTCCTGAAAGCCAACCCAGGGTTGCGGCCTGAACAGATTCTCGCCTTGACCTTCACCGAGAAAGCTGCCGCGGAGATGCGCCAGCGCGCCGCCGAACGGTTCGGAGCCGAGGCAAGCGGCTGCCGTTTTGCCACCTTCCACTCCTTTTGCTACGAGCTGCTGGCCGAATCCGGTCCCGTCCGGGCTCTGGATCCGATTGATCAATGGATCTTCTTGCGGCGCCATTTGGACGAGTTGGACCTGGAGCACTACTTCAAGGTTTCGGAGCCGGGCCGGTTTTTGTCCGATCTGGTGAACTTCTGTTCCCGCTGCCACGACAATCTGGTGACGCCCGCGGAGTACGCCGGCTACATCGAGAAGCTGGCGAACCAGCGCGGCGCCAACTCCCGCCGGGCCGGAGGCGATGGAAACGCGGAACTCTCCCGGCAGCGGGAAGTGGCCCGCGTCTTCGCGCTGCTGGAGAAATTGCAGGAAGAACAGGGTCTGGTGAGCTTTGGGGCGATGATTTCCCGCGCGGTCCGCTTGCTGGATGAAGACCCGGCGCTGCGAGCGCGGCTCCAGGAGCGGTATCGCTACATCCTGGTGGACGAATTTCAGGACACCAACACGGCCCAGTTTGAGCTGCTGACGCGGCTGGCCGGGGAGCGCAAAAACCTGACCGTGGTGGGCGATGACGATCAGGCCATCTATCGCTTCCGGGGCGCTTCGTTTGCCAGCTTTCAACAATTTGGCGAGCGGTATCCAGAGCATGTCCGGGTCGTCCTGGATCGCAATTACCGTTCCACCAAGCACATCCTGGCCATCGCCGGCGCGGCGATCGCGGGCAATTCGCAGGACCGCTACCTGCCGGAAAAGAGATTGGTGACGGACAACGAAGCGGGGCCGGCCGTCGAACTCTGGGAGTTTCCGGACGAGGTGGCGCAAGCGGAGCACACCGCCGAGTGGATTGCCGAGTGCGTCCGGCGCGGCGAGGCCAAGGCGTATTCCGAATTTGCGGTGCTCTATCGCGCCCACAGCCATCGCAACCGCTTGGTGGAGGCCTTACGCAGCCGGGGCGTGCCATTCGAGATTCGGAGACTGGCGATCCAGGATATGCCCTTGGTCCGCGACCTGGTCGCATGGCTCCGCATCCTGGGGAACTCCCGGGACAGCGTCAGCCTGGTTCGTGTGCTGGCCGACCCGCGGTGGGAGATGCCGCCCCAGGCGCTCCTTCATTACTGCCGGGAAGCCGCCCGCCAGACACAGAGCCTTTGGGATACGGTCGCGCAGCCTGCCGGGGCGGAAGAGTGGCCGGAGCGCGGGCGGTTTCTCGCCTTCCGCAACCGCTTTGCCGCGCTGGCCAACAGCAGCCCCATCTCCGCCTGGTTCCCGCTGCTGACCGCCGAGATGGGTTTCCCGCGCTGCCCCGAAGATCAGGCCGCCTTCACGACCTTCAACGCCTTCCTCAGCCGCTGGGAAAAAGAAAAGAGCGCCACCGGTTTGCTGCAAGAGTTCCTGGAATATTTTCAGTACTTCGAGGAGGCGGGGGGGACGATCGCCCTGGGCGAGGAGCGCGAGGCCCGCTGGGGCGGCCCGGCAACGTGGGGCGCGCAGGCGGCGCTGTGGGAATCCCCGAGGGAGGAAGACCGCCTGGGCAAGGTGCAATTGATGACGGTGCACGGTGCGAAGGGCTTGGAGTTTGACCGGGTGATAGTCTGGCACTTGGTCCGCCGGGCGTTTCCAACCACCCACCGCCGCCCCTTGATCGAGCTGCCGCCGGAGCTTTGGAAAGGCCCCCTGCCGCGCGGCGACTTTCATACCGAGGAGGAGCGACGCCTGTTTTACGTTGCCCTCACGCGGGCGCGGCGCTCGCTGATTCTGGCAACCATCTCCAACCAACGCCAGCGGCCGTCCCCTTTTGTGGACCAGTTGCAGGAAATCCCATCGCCGCAACTGCTTCGCAAGCGGCCGGTGTATTGCCCGCCGCCGGAGCGCGAGAAGAAGAAAACCGATTCGCGCCTCCTGGATGCCGGGGCCCGGCTGGCGGAGTGGTTTCTGAAACCGATCGTCCCGCCCCCCGGGGATTTGACGCTGAGCATCTCGCAACTGGAAACCTACCAGCAGTGCCCGCTCAAGTACCATTTGGACCAGCATTGGCGGATTCCGGTTCCGCCCTCGCCGCCCATGCTGTTTGGAACCGTCGTGCATGCCGCGCTGAAAGAAGTGGTGGCCGAGGCGGTGCAGCGGCGGGGGAGCGTGGCAGAAGCCGTCATCCGTGAGATTCTGGACCGGCATTGGCCGCAAGCCGGCTTTCCGGACGCGGTTCAGGAGCGGCGATACCGGCAGCAGGCTCTGGAGCAGCTCGCCGGAGTTGCCCAGCAGTGGGGAACAAAAGGAATCGTTTTGCTCTATCAGGAAAAATCCTTTGAACTACGCAGCGGAGGATGCCGGTTGGTGGGCCGGATTGACCAAATCCACCGTGTTGCGGGCGGGGGCGTGGAGCTGGTGGAGTACAAAACCGGCCGCCCGCAAACGCAGCACGATGCGGACGAAGATCAGCAAATCACCTTGTACGCCGAAGCCTGCCGGCAAGTGCTGGGCCTGGAGCCGTCAGCCCTGATTCTATATAACCTGGCCGGCCAGGAACCGCTGCGCACCCAGCGCTCGGCGCAGGAGTACCGCGAACTGGAACAGGCCATAGGGGATGCGGCGCAGCGGATCCTGGCGGGACAGTTCCCCGC
>DATMAF010000242.1:0-3340 GCA_035560315.1 Terriglobia bacterium
CCTGCGCGGCATCCTGGATCAAGGCGCAGCCGGCCTGGCGGGCCAGCGCTCGGAAGGATCGCAAGTTGCAGACCTGCCCGTAGAGGTGCACCGGCAGAAGGGCGGCGGTGCGGGCGCTCATGCGTCGCTCGGCCGCTGCCGGGTCCAGCAGCAGGGTTTCCGCATCGATGTCGGCAAAGACCGGCCGGGCCCCGGCGGCGACAATGGCGTGCGCGGTGAAGGCCGCCGTCAGCGGCGTGGTCACGACCTCCTGATGCGCTCCGGGACGCACGCCGCTCAACCGCAGAGCGATCTGAAGCGCCTCGGTGCCGTTGCCAACGCCCACGCAAAACTTCGCCCCGCAGAAGGCCGCGAACTCTTCTTCAAAGCGGCGAACCTGCTCGCCCAGGATGAATCGTCCGCTGCGCAGCACCTGCGCCGCAGCGCGGCGGTAGGCCCCCGCCAGGCGGGGGCGGGAGGCGGGCAACTGCACGAAGGGGATGCGCGCCGGCATGCAGCCTATTATGCGCTAACCGGCCGCCCGCTCCGGAAGAACGCAATGGTGCGGCGCAGCCCTTCCTCCAGCCCCACCCGCGGCGTCCAGCCGAATTCCCGGCAGAACTTTTCGGGATTCGGGCAGTAGTCGCCGATATCGATCACCAGGCGTTCCGGCGGGAAAGCAACCAGCCGCGGCGGCGGAGAACCCGCCACGCGGCTCAGTGTTTCAGCGATCTCCCACAGGGAGACCGCCTTGGGGTGGTCCACGTTATAGACAGCAGCCGCCGCGGGACCGGCCTGCCCGGCGCGCAGGAAGGCATCCACCACGTCATCCACGTAGGTCATGCCCCGCAACTGCCGGCCGTCGCCGAAGACAACGATCTGCTCGCCTTGCAGGGCCTTGCGAACAAAGGTGTCAATGAAACCCCGGCATTCCTGGTGAATGCCCAGCCGCGGCCCATACGTGTTGCCCAGGCGGAGGCAAAGGGTGCGCATCTGAAACTGCTGCCGCAACAGAAAGTGATAGTGCTCCGCGGCGTGGTTGTGCACCCCGTTGTAATCGACCGGATGCACCGGGTGGGCCTCGTCCACCGGCAAATACTTGGGACGGCCATAGACCTGGCGGGAGCTGGCGTAGACGATGGTGGCGCCCGGATTGACCGTGCGGCAGAGGTCCAAAAACCGCAGTTGCGCTTCGCAGTTGATGGCCAGATCGCGCGGGGGATTGGTCATGCTGTTGATATGGCTGATCTCTCCGGCCAGATTGAAGATCACGCGCTGGCCTTCGAGCAGCGGCCGGATGCGCCTGGCATCCGCCATGTCGGCATGAACATAGACAACCCGGTCGCGGACTGGGTCGAGGTTTTCCGGCCGCCAGCCGCAGCCCGGCACCTGCGCGTCGACCACGGTGACGGCCGCGCCCAGTTCCGAGAGCGCAATGGCCAGGTTGCTGCCGATGAATCCCAACCCGCCCGTCACCAGCACGCGCCGGTCGCGATAGAAATCGAGGCCGGAATCCTGCGCCGCAGCGAAACTTTCCGCGCGTTTCCGGGTTTGGGTTCTGGGGGAGTGTAGGTTTGAATACAACCGGGTCATTTCAAATTCGGCTGGGCGACCGTTTGGCGAACGGGACGAAAAACCGGGGGCTTGCGAAGAAAAAGCGCTACGAGCTGGAGCAGCGTTTCGGTGACGGCCCGGAAGCGGAAGAACTGGCTGCGGCCGGCTGTTCGCGGATAGTGATGCACGGGAACCTCCGCCATCTGGCATCCCAGGCGCTGCAAGCTATTGATGATCTCCACGCAGATGACCCCGGAGTCCGACTCCAGCCGGGCCTGCTCCAGCAGGGTGCGCCGGATCAGCCGGAAGTCGCAGTCCACATCCCGCACCCGCAGGCGAAACGCCAGCCGCACAAACCAGTTGTAGCTCTTGCCCACGACAATGCGGTAGAGCGGATCCTGCCGCTTGATCTTGTAGCCATTCACCAGGCCGATGCCCGGGCTGAGCCGTTCCAGGAGCAGCGGCAGCTCCGCCGGGTCATATTGCCCGTCGCCGTCGGTATAGAAAACCAAATCCTTGCGCGCCGCCGCAAAGCCGCTGCGCAGAGCCGCCCCGTAGCCCCGGTTGACTTCGTGCCGCACCACGCGCAACGTTTGCCCGTACTGCGCCCGGCGCTGCTCCAAGACCGCGGCGGTGCCATCCGTGCTGCCGTCATCGACAACGATGATCTCAAATTCCCTGCCCAGGGAACGCAGCAGGGAGAAGGTCTTGTCAATCAGCCCGCCGATGGTGGGAGCATCGTTGTAGGCTGGAAAGATGGCTGAAATGCTTTCCAAGTTTTCCGTCACCCGCTTGGTGCCAAGCCCTAAAACGGCGTCAGGGTAACACAGGCGGGTTCGCGACTCAAGCATTTTGATGTCAAGCGGGTGGGGTCAAAAACCGACGGGGAGCGGGTGTTTCCCGGGGTGTATTGTTGAACGATGGCATAGAGAATCCGGTCCACGCTGTGGAGGTGGGCAAAGCAGATCATGGGCCGGCATTGCCGACGCACTGCCAGGAATCCGCGCCCGGTTGCATTGATGGTGCGCAGCCTCCGGCGCAGGCGGCGGGAACGTCAACGAAGGGCAGCTACTGGCTCTGGCCCGGCTTGCTTCGTTTCCTCTTGCTGACCTTCCAAATCCTTCGGGGACAGGATCTCCCCTGGTCCTCCGAATTGCCTGGAAGGACAGAACCGCTGCGCCAGGCCTTGCCAGTTGCGGTAAGATAAACGCAACCCATCGTCTGAAGGAGGCTCTGTCATGGCAGATACGATTCGCAGCGTGGATTATTTCAAGCTCATGATCCCCAACCAGCCCGGCGCCGCCTGCGGCATTTTGGACCACTTCAAAGCCGCTGGCGTGAACCTGCTCGCTTTCACCGGCTTTCCCGTCGGACGCAAGGCGCAGCTCGATTTCGTGCCCGCCGATACGAAGGCGTTTCTTGCCGCCGCCAAAAAAGCCAAGCTGCGCGTCGGACGCGCCAAGTCGGGGTTTCTGGTTCAGGGTGAGGACCGCGTGGGCGCGGTGTGCGACGTGCTGGCCAAGCTGGCGCGCCACAAGATCAACGTGACCGCCGTGGATGCCGTCTCCGCCGGCGGGGGCCGCTATGGAACCATCTTGTGGGTGAAGCCCAAGGATCAAGCCCGCGCTGCCAAAGCCCTCGGAGCGTAATTCGCACTTTCCTCGTTCCGGAGGTTCTCATCAGCCCTCCCTGGAATTCGGCCGGGGGTCGATGAAGTGGTCGAGGTGCATCCACAGGATGCGGGAGTAGCGGAAGACCACCGGGCTCAGCGGAAGGAAGATCAGCAGCGCGATCAGGACGCTGTGGG
>DATMAF010000243.1:0-2230 GCA_035560315.1 Terriglobia bacterium
CCTTGCTCCTGCGATGATGTGGCCGGGATTGGGCGCGATCACATCGCCCAGCGCATTGACTGCCGCCAGCGCGCTGACCTTGACTCCGCCGCTCAGACTCACCGTGGCCGAGCCGACGCCGCCCTTCATCGCCCGCCCGATGCCGAACGCCTTGCCGACCGTCGCTCCGGTGCCTGCCCCCACGGAGCCTTCCGCCACCGCATCACTGGTCGCCGCAGCCGCAGCCGCCGCGCCCATCTCCGGCGTCGGCCAGACATCGCCGCGGCCCACGGCGAGGTCAAACAGAATCGCTGTCGGCACAATCGGGACGATGGCGCCCCCGAAATGCAGTCCGACGCCCTTGCGCGCCAGATAGCGCCGCACGCCGCATCCCGCCTCATGGCCGAAGGCGCTGCCGCCCGCCAGCACCACGGCATGGACGTGCTCGGCGCGGTGGCCCGGCTCCATCACCACAAACTCGGAGGTTCCCGCCGCCGAGCCGCGAACATCCGCGCCCGCCACCGCCCCGTGTTCGCACAGGATGACGGTGCAGCCGGTCAGCGCCTGAAGATCCGTGGCATGTCCCACTTTGATGCCCTCGATATCGGTCAATCCCTTCATAAATCCGCCCTCCAGAGCGCGCCGATATGCTACCATCCCAGCAACGGGGACACGAAACGACGGACGATGGTTCTTCCGACTTGCTGCCAATTTGTCCTGCGGGGCCTGGCTGTGATGGGCTTGCTGTTTGCCGCCCCAAAGCTTTCTGCGCAGTCGGCCGCCGGAAACGGGGCTGAAACCCACGGCCATCAGACCATCCATGCGGTGCGGGCGGAATCCCTGCCGGTTGTCGATGGGGATCTCAGCGACCCGGCCTGGTTGGAGGCTCCCGTTGTAACCGGCTTCACGCAGAAAGAGCCGCTGGAAGGCCAGCCTGCCACGGAGCCGACGGAAGTCCGCGTGATCTACTCCGCCACCACGCTTTATGTGGGCGTTGTCTGCGCCGACTCTGGTCCCGCCGGCATTCTGGCCAGCGAGCGCCGCCGCGATGGCGACCTGAGCGGCGATGACACCATCATGCTGGTGCTTGACACCTTCCATGATCACCGCAACGCCTTTGCCTTCGCCACCAATCCGCTGGGCACGCAATGGGACGCGCTCGAAACCGACGAGGGCCGCACCGAGAACAAGTCCTGGGACGAGCGCTGGGAAGTCGCCACGCGCCGCACCGAGGCCGGCTGGACGGCGGAGTTCGCCATCCCCTTCAAGAGCGTGCGAGTGCCGGAGACCGACAACGGCATGGTCTGGGGAATCGACGTGGAGCGGAAGATTCGCCGCAAGAACGAGCTGGCCTACCTCAACAACTACCGGCGCGGGTTTCCGATGACCGCCATGTCGCACGCGGGGCATCTGACCGGCCTGACGGGTATTGAGACCGGCCTGCGGCTGCGCATCAAGCCCTATTTGACGGCCGGATTCGCCCACACCACCGACCGCGCCTTCAGCGACCTGTGCGAATCCAATGACCCACAGCAGGCGGCCACCGGGAGCCTGCGCTGCAACGCCTCGGACGTGGGCATCGAAGTCCTCAAGTATCGGATCACTCCCAGCCTCACCGCCGACATGACCTGGAATACGGACTTTGCGCAGGCCGATGTCGATGACGTGCAGGTGAACCTGGACCGCTTCCCGCTGCTGTATCCGGAAAAGCGCGAGTTCTTCCAGGAGGGCGCGGGGATCTTCGACTTTGGGCGCGCGGGCGCGGCCACGACCTCCATGCAACTGTTTCACAGCCGCCAGATCGGCTTCTCCCCGCGCCGCCGGCCGGTGCCCATCGTGGGCGGGGGCCGCATCACCGGGCGAATCGGCGGGACGACGCTCGGTCTGATGAACGTCCAGACCGAGGCCCTGCCCATCGAAAACATCCCGGCCAGCAACTATTCGGTGGCGCGGGTGAAGCGCGACGTGCTGGCCCGCTCCACGGTGGGCGCGTTCTTCCTGAATCGCGAGGCGGGCGGGTCCAGCGATTACAACCGCGTCCTGGGCATGGATGCGGCCTTCACCTTCTATCGCTATCTGAAGATCGACGGCTTCTTCGCCCACTCTGCGGAGCCGGAGGAAGAGGGCAAGTGGGTTTACAGCAGCAGCGTGGCCTGGGACAGCGACCGCTTCCTATTGGGTGTGGACTGGCTCGCCATCGATCCCGGCTTCCGTGACGATCTGGGCTTTATTCGAAGGTCGGACATTCACC
>DATMAF010000244.1:0-5223 GCA_035560315.1 Terriglobia bacterium
TTCTCCCGGAAATGATACAATGGCTGGCCGACAACCATCCTGATCGGCCCCTGCCGTTACTTGCCGTTCGAGAAGACCTTGACCTTGATCTGCCGGGGCTTGGATTCCTCCCGCTTCGGCAGAGTCAACGTCAGCACACCATTGGCGAATTCCGCCTCTGCCTTTTCGCTGTCAACCGTCGGCGGCAGCGTAAAGCTCCGCGAAAAGTTTCCGTAGCTGCGCTCCATCCGATAGTAGTTGTGTTCCTTCATCTCCCGCTCCAGCTTCCGCTCGCCTTTGATGGTCAGCACATTATTCTCAATGGAGACATCCACGTCATTCTTGTTCACATCCGGGAGATCCGCCTTAAGAATAATGCTGTCCGGGGTCTCAAAAACATCAACCGCCGGATTCCAGATCCCCGTCGACAAACCCTCTTCGCCTCCCCAGGTGCGACCGAGAGCTTCGTTGAAGAGGCGGTCCATGCGTTCCCGTAGGGTGGCCAGTTCACGGGTCGGTTCCCAACGAATCAGGGTTGACATAGCTACCTCCTTGCTGCCGTTAATGGTTAAAACCTCGACTTAGATCAAGTCTAAGTCTGCTAGAATAATATAATCTTAGTGTATTATTGTCAACAATTAAATATCATTTATTTTCTTATAGTTAAATATGTTTCCTTTTTCTACCACCATCTCTCTTCCTTCCTTCCGTTACGGAGAACCGGCCACCAAAAACGTCAAGCAAGCGGCATTCCAGGAGTTGAGAGGGTGCGGATAGCTAGCATCGCCCCGCACCCTTTAGAGGCCCTGACGGTGGAGTGTTGGATGCTGGTTACTGCTCCGACAACTTGAGGAGGAAGGCGTCGTTCGGCCCACCCCCGAAACGGCTTGTGAGCGAGCGGGTGGCGGGAAAATCTCTGGATTCCGTCCGGCCCGAAACGTGAATTCCCCCGCGGGGGCCCAGAGCGATGGCACGGCCGCGTTCGTAAGCGCTGCCGCCCAGAAAGGAGGAAAACAGCAACTCGGAAGCCGTCGGGTTCAGCTTGGCCACGAACGCATCGGCGGTCCCTCCGGCGTACCGCTGTTGGAAGGCATCCTGGAGGGGGAAGTTCTGCGACTCGGTGTAGCCGGTCAGATAGATATTGCCAGCGGCGTCGAGCGCCAGGCCGCGTCCGAAATCGCCCCCGCTGCCCCCAAGGAAGGTGGAGAAGTTCAACGCTCTCCCGTCAGTACGGAACTGGGTGAGGAAGATATCATGGGAGCCGCCCGCGAACGATGCTTGCAACGCTTTGGCGGTGGGGAAATCCGGCGACTGCGTGTAGCCGGTGATGGTGGCGTTGCCGGCGGCGTCCACCTCGATGGCCCGACTCTCCTCATTCTTGCTGCCGCCGAGGAACGTCGCGTAGGCCCAGGCCGAACCCGCCGCATTGACCTTCACCACGATGACGTCATTGCCTTCCCCGCCCTTGAAGGAGCTTTGGAAGGCATTGGCTGTTGGGAAGTTGGGCGAGTTAGTCAGCCCGGTGATGTAAGCGCTGCCCGTCCGATCCACGGCGATGGCATGGCCGACATCATTGCCTGATCCGCCCAGGTAGGTGGAGTACAGCAAGGCATTTCCGGCGGCATTGAATTTGGCCACAAAGGTGTCCTGCTGCCCGCCAAACTGTGCTTGAATGGGATTCTTCGTCGGGAAGTTGGCCGACTCCGTGATGCCGGTGAGATAGGCGTTGCCCTGGGCGTCCACGGCCAGCGCGCGGCCCTGGTCGTATTCGCTGCCGCCAATGTAGGTCGAATAGACCAGCGCGTTGCCGGCCGCATTGAGCTTGGTGAGAAACCCGTCGTCCGAGCCGCCGCCGAAGGCGGCCTGCATGGGATTCTTGAGCGGGAAATCATTTGCTTCAGTGCGGCCCCCAACGTAAGCGTTGCCAGCCGCATCGATCTTGAGGTTGTGGCCGACCGCCGTTTTGCTGCCGCCCAGATAAGTGCAATAGATAAGCTTTGTGCCCGTCGGATCGAGCTTGGCGACAAAGGCCAGCGTGTTGCCCTGGGTCTGAAAGGCCGCCGGTTTGTGCGGCAGCGCGCCGGAGGTCAGTGGCAGGTCGGGCGAGGAGGTCTCGCCGGTGAGATAGACATTGCCATCCTTGTCGGCGGCCATGCTCAGTATCTCCTCTTCCTTGCTGCCGCCGAAGAAGCGGGCGTACTCCACCACCGGGTCGAGCACCAGCGCGTGGCGACGGTCATAGTCCTCCACACGAAAGCTTACGCGCCCCTGGCTTCCCAAGACATAGCCTCCCGCCACCCGCTTTCTCGTTCCAGCAACCTCCTGATAGATGGCTGGAGCGCGCTGCACCAGCAGTCCTGCTGCCGTCCGCAGGAGCAGGTTGCCGTGGGCATCGAGTTCGCCTTCCGCCCCGGCAAGCTGCACGCTGATCTGACGGGGATCGGCTCCGGGAGCCACCAGGAAGTCGTACTCCAACGCACCGCCGTTGCCGTAAAAAACCAGATCAATTCCCGGATACACTTCGCGGTAGCGCACGCGGGCGTACTGGGGCACGTCCGTGCGCCACTTTGCCGGGTTGTTGCCGACAAAGTAATGGCTCCGGCCGGGCAGCTTTTGCTCGCCGAGGATCTGGGCGGCTGGATTCGCACCCGCAAACCGCATCCGCACCCAGGAAATGCTTCCAGGGCGGGGGTCTTTTTCGGGCCGCAATGCGAAGACGGCTTCCTGATTTGTCAGGTACAGCACGCCCCGGCTGCCGACCGCGAGGAACTCCACGTCGTCCGCCGCCTGCCCCCGGTTGGCCTCGAAGTACAGCGGCACGCCAAACGCAACGGATTGCGAAGCCTTCCGTGCGTGAGGCGGCGCGATTGGGAAAGTCAGCAGCCCGGCCGCCGCAGCGCAAAGACCAACCAAGCCTGCGATCCAAACCCTTCTCATGGTGTCCCTCCTCAGGCCCTTCAAGATCGTTTGAGTCGTGGAACTTGAAGCGGAGTATATCACCCTTCCGGCAGGATTCTGATGGGGCTTGCATTGACGCCTGCGGGCTCGGACGGGCATAATCAAAGCCTTCTATGGCCGAGATAGCAAAGGTCTATAACCCCTCCGAGATCGAGCCGCGCTGGGCGCAGGAATGGGTCGAAAAGCAGATCTATGCGGCCGACGCCAGCTCGCACCGGCCGATGTTCTCCATCGTCATCCCTCCGCCCAATGTCACTGGTTCGCTCCACATGGGGCACATGCTGGAACACACCCAGATCGACATCATCGTGCGCTGGAAGCGCATGCAGGGCATGAACACGCTGTGGCTGCCGGGCACCGACCATGCCGGCATCGCCACCCAGATGGTGGTCGAGCGCCAGTTGGCCGAGATCCAGCTCGACCGCCGGGCGCTGGGCCGCGAAGCCTTCGAGAAGCGCGTCTGGGACTGGAAGGAGAAGAGCGGCAACCTCATCAAGAAACAGATGATCCGCCTGGGCGCTTCCTGCGACTGGTCGCGGGAGCGCTTCACGCTCGACCCCGGGCTGTCGCGCGCCGTGCGCGAGGTCTTCGTGAGCCTTTACGAAGATGGCCTCATCTATCGCGGCAAATACATCGTCAACTGGTGCCCGCGCTGCCAGACGGCCATCTCCGACCTCGAAGTGGTCCACGAGGAGACCCAGGGGAGTCTCTATTACATCCGCTATCCGGTGATCGGCACGAAGGAATTCCTGATCGTCGCCACCACGCGCCCGGAGACCATGCTGGGCGACACCGCCGTGGCCGTCAACCCGGACGACGAGCGTTACAAGAAGTTCCACGGCCGGTTGGCCCGGCTGCCGCTGATGAACCGCGACATTCCGATCATCCTGGACGAACTGGCCGACCCGACATTCGGCACCGGCGTAGTCAAGGTCACCCCGGCGCACGACGCCAACGACTTTCTGGCCGGCCAGCGCCACAACCTGCCCCAGATCGAGATCATGGACGAGACTGGCGTTATGACCCAGAATGCCGGACCGTATGCCGGACTCGACCGATTCGAGGCGCGCCGGCGCGTGCTCGCTGATCTCGAAGCGCAGCAACTGCTCGTCAAAAGCGAGCCCTACCAAATGGCCCTGGGCCGCTGCCAGCGCTGCCGCACGGTGGTAGAGCCGCGCCTGTCGACCCAGTGGTTCGTGAAGGTGGCCCCCCTGGCCGCCAAGGCCATTGCGGCCGTGGAGCAGGGCCGCACGCGGTTTGTCCCCGAGAACTACACCAAGATTTACTTCGACTGGATGACGAACCTGCACGACTGGTGCATCTCGCGGCAGCTCTGGTGGGGGCACCGCATCCCGGCCTGGTATTGCGACTCCTGCGGCAAGACCACCGTCGCCCGTCAGGACCCGACGCAGTGCGCCCATTGCGGCAAGGAAACGATTGCGCAAGACCCGGACGTGCTCGACACCTGGTTCAGCTCCGCGCTGTGGCCCTTCTCGACGCTGGGCTGGCCGGACCAGACCCGCGACCTGAAGGTCTTCTACCCCACTTCGCTGATGATCACCGGCTTTGACATCCTGTTCTTCTGGGTGGCGCGGATGATGATGATGGGCCTGGAATTCATGGGCGACGTGCCCTTCCGCGAGGTCTACATCCACCAACTGGTGCGCGACGCCGAGAAGCAGAAGATGTCCAAGACCAAGGGCAACGTGATTGACCCCCTGGTGGTGACGGAGAAATACGGCACCGACGCGGTGCGCTTCACGCTGGCCATCATGTCCTCGCCCGGCACCGACATCGCGCTTTCGGAAGACCGCATGGAAGGCTACCGCGCCTTCGCCAACAAAATCTGGAACGCCGCCCGCTTCGTTTTCTTGAGTATGGAGAAGGCCGGCGCGCCGCCGTGGATCCCCCCCGCCGACAACCGCTTCGTTCCGGTCCCGGAGGCAAACGGAGCCGTGCTCCTCGAAGACCGCTGGCTGTTCTCGCGGCTCTCGCGCCTGGCCCAGGAGATGGCCCGCGCCTGGGGGGCTTATCGGTATCACGAGGCGGCGCACGCGATCTATCACTTTTTCTGGGGCGATCTGTGCGACTGGTACCTGGAGATCAAGAAGCTGCGCCTGGAAGCCATTCCCCAAAAGCCCGCGACCATGCCGCCGGCTTTTGAAAACCTCTGCCGGGCGTTTGACGTGGCGCTGCGGCTGCTGCATCCCATGATGCCCTTCATCACCGAGGAGTTGTGGCAGCGCCTCGCCGACCGCGGCGGCCAGTCCATTGCTCTCTCTGAAT
>DATMAF010000245.1:0-2510 GCA_035560315.1 Terriglobia bacterium
CGCCAATGGCCGCGCTCAACACGAACCCCCGGCTGTTGCTGAAAATGGTAACGCTGCCGCGAAACCCTGTTCGAGCAACAACGGCAAGACGATAAACTACCTGCGAACGACGGACACCGGGCGCTCCAGCAACCGGAACGCAAACGCGAACGGCGACCGGGACAATCGTCCATGCGCGGCGGCTCCTGTCCAGGATGAACCTCGCGCGTGTGGTGGGCCGGAAATCGGGGACGAGCGGCGCGGAGTTGGGCTCCGCCGAAATTGATGCGGTTGGAATGGGAGCAAGTTTTAAAACGAAAAAAGGAGCCGTTCGCGGCCGGCGGCGCCGTGTGCCGGCCGCCAGCCTGGTTTGCGCACGGATTCCCCGCCGGTTCCCCTGATTCCGGACCGCTCGAGACGCCGCGGCCGCCCGCTCCCGCCCCTGGCAATGCGCCGGCCCCACGCATCGCATCGCAAGTTGGAGAAGGGAATGCAACACTGCGGGACGCCGGCTACCATCCATGTTGGGCTATCTGATCCTGCTGCTGACCTTCTTGCTGCTGTTTGGAGTGAGTTTCTATTTCGCCTTCCGTGAATGGCTGCGCCCGCAAGACGACGCCCCGATCCCGGTCGATGTCGAATATGTCCGGGTCGAAAACTATTTCGGCGACTCGTTCCGCGCCAAGATGCAGCTCTGGCTGGAGACCTCCCGACCGGTGGCGCTGGGCGTCCCGCTCCAGTCTCCCATTCAGGGCGTGCTGGAAAAATCGAACGGGGAGCGGATCCTGCTGTTGAACCCCGGCCGCTACGGCGGCGGGGGGGAGCATCAGACGCTGCTGTGCTGCGATGGCAATCTGGAACTGGAGCGCGGCTCCGTCTTCGCGCGGGAGATTTATGCGCGCGGGGACGTGGAGACCGGGGAAGGAGTGCAATTGCAGGCCCTGGCCTCCGACGGCGATGTCGCGCTGGGGCCCGATACGCAGGTGGCTCGGTGGGTGGATGCCGCCGGCAGCATTCTGCTGCGCCGGGGAACGGTGGCGCATGCCCGGGTCAGCTCGCAGACGGTGATTCAACTGGAGGCGGGAGCGGCCGCGCAGTCGCTGTACGCCCCGCTGGTTCATACCGCGGGGTACCGGCCCGTGGAAAGCTATTCCGCCCCGGCGCCCCGGGCGGAGGACTCCGGGACCCTGACCGACGCCGGGGAAGCGGCCCTTGCAAACCTGCCGACGCCCGTAGCCCGTCTCGCTGCTGACACCGTGCTGGTGCGCGGGGATCTGGCGCTGCAACCGGGGACGCGGATTGCCAGCCACTTGATTGTGCGCGGGACGCTTCGCACCGGCGCGGACTGCGCCTTCTTCGGCGATGTGAAGGCGGAACGGCTGGAGCTGGGGCCGGGCAATGCGGTCTCAGGAAATCTGGTTTCCGGAAGCGCGCTGCGCCTGGGAACCGGGTGCCGGGTGGCGCGCGCGGTGGTGGCGGAGACGGACATCGTGCTTTCCTCCGGCGTGCGCGTGGGCCAGCCCGGAGCGCTGGCGGTGGTCTCCGCGGGAGGAGAGATTCGCCTGGAACCGGATGTGGCAGTATGGGGCAAGATCGCGGCGGGGACGAAAGTGACAGCGGTGTGAGCGCGCCATGAGAACCCGGTTTTCCAATAGCAGGGGGCGGAGCCGGTTTCGACTCGCCGCGGCGGTGGGTCTGGCATTGCTGGCCGCCACGCCGGAGGCTCGCGCCCAGCAGGTCCTCGTCCGCACCGGCTCCGGCCACTCGGCGGCCAGTGCCGCGGCGCTGGCGAAACAGACCGGCAGGGCGGAGCAAATCCCACTCGCAGGGCCGGCCGCTGCCGAGCGCCCGCGGGGGCGCATCGAGGTCAGCCAGTGGGGCAGGCGCGTCAGCAACGGTTTTGGCACATGGCATGGGGGTGGGGTGCATTTGTTTCTCGATCCTGCGCCGCGCCTCAGCCTGCTGGCGGAAGGGTTCTATGAGCACCGGCCGGGCGAGACGGAACAAGCCGGTGCCTTTGGCGCCACGTTCCACCTGACGCCGTGGTTCTATGCCCATCTTGCGATCAGCGGCGGCGGGCCGGAGGACTCTACTGCCTTCCTTCCGCGCTACCGCTACGACCTCAGCGGCACGCTGGCCACCCCCTGGCCGGGATTTCACCTGACCGGCGGCTGGACGCGCCTCGAATACGGCCACCCGGTCAGCGGCCGCATCCTGCGCGCCGGCTTCCTGCAGTACGCGGGTAAGGTGGTTCTGCAAGGCACCGTGAATTTCAACAATTCCCGGCCCGGAAACCACCCGTCGGTCGACGGGGTCGGAAGCATTCAAGTCGGAGAGGAGGGACGCTACTGGGTCGGGGTGGTGGCGGGCGGCGGCCGCGAGGCGTGGCAGACGCAGGGGCTGTTCCCTTCCAACGTGGAGTTCGATGGCTACCACCTCTCCGTCTTCGTGCGCCGATGGATGACCGGGTCGTTCGGTGCGGCCTTCCGCTACAACTACTACATCAAGCGCGCGGCCTACCATTCCAACGG
>DATMAF010000246.1:0-3511 GCA_035560315.1 Terriglobia bacterium
CAGGGGGATTCGAACCCCCGTTACCGCCGTGAAAGGGCGATGTCCTAGGCCAGGCTAGACGATGGGGACCGTGGCAGGCAGACACCGTGTGCAGCGAACAGGACGAAAGCATCTTACCGGGCGGGCGGGTTCGCTGTCAAATCGCTGCGAAGGGCGGCAGCGGCCTGCGCTTCCGAGAGAAACCTTTGGGAGCGGCGGCGGATGGAAGGCATTTGGCTGCCGCAACAGGGAATGCATTAGTCCGAGGTGGCCCGGCGGGTGAAGGTGTCTCATCGGTCGGTCGTTGGCCCAAGGCGTATGCGGAGCAAGGACGAGAAGGTCGGCGGAAGGCGGGACAAGCCGCCCGCAAGCGGCGCTTGGGCGGGGAGGAGTTGAGCCGGCTGGGGCGAGGCCTGCTCCGCGGGCCGGAATCGCTGGGCCAGGAAAGCCGCTGCGGAGCAGCAAGCGAGCGACCGAGCGGATCGAGCGAGAATTTGGGGGAGGTGTACGCAGCGGCTTGGCGGAGGTTGCGCCGCATCTGCCGCCGTCGGCGGATCCTGGCAGCCTTCTGGGAACAGTTTCAACTCCCCTTCGCGCCGCGCTCTGCGATGCGGTTCTCAAGAACCGCACTTCAAAGGAACGCTTTGTCGCCTTTCCGCAGCGCGAAAACAATTCCGCCCGGCAGGCTTACCAGCGCCACAATCGACCAGAATAGCAGCGAAGACGCAACGGCGGCGGAAGTGCTCACCCCCGCGGATCCAAACAAGTAGACAGAGGCTCCCTCCCGCACCCCAAAGCCACTGATGGAGACCGGGAGCATCTGAACCGCCGAGATAATCGGAACGAACAGAAGACAGTCCCAGAATGACACCCTTACTCCGATGGACAGGAATATCACATAGCTCGCCAATACAACCAGGAGATGGAACACGACGGAATAAAACACGACCGGCACGACCGTTGAAGAGCTCTTGAGACAAACGGCCACGGACCTGCCAAAGCCGGCGGCCCCTGCGCGGAGACGATTCAAAACCGGAAGAGACGTTCCGTTGCGTCTCTCCTGAAAAACGGCTACCGCCGGAGCATCTCTTGCGCCCGAGCGGCTGCTGCGGGCCTGGCTGCCGGAGTGGAAGACGGCGTCGCAGTTGCCCGGCTCGCGGCACATCCTTCGGGGCGAGAGAAGAACGACGACGTCGCGACTCCGTCAGGATCCTGCGCCAGATGCGCATCACACCGCACCGGGCGCAGAATAACAAACGAGCGGGCGGCAGCGCCATTGACCAACGCACCTCGCGGCACGCCGGCTACGCGGTCAGCCAGCAGGTGGAGCAGTCATTCGTCTGGAGAAAGAAGATCGGCCTGCTGAAGAAGGCGAAGTTGCAAGGCCTGCGCCAGGCGAGTGGGTGGTTCACCCGGTTGGTATTCCTCCCAGGCGCGTTTGCTCCGCTGGTTCAGGAACCGAGCTGCAATGACCGCTGCCGGTGGAATCGTCGCTTCGAAGAAGGGAAAATTCATGAGGGCGCCTGTCTGCTAACCGTCCCTCGAATCCCAGAAACGAATCTCCGGCCCGCCGGAACAGCCATCGGATTCTCCGGTATCAAACGCAGCGAATTGTGATGTTATGCTGCCACGTGAGGGACGCCGTGGCGCGCGATGCGGGGCCGGAGGCAGAACGGTCTCCCGCGTCAGCAGGAGGCGGCGCCGTTCAAGGCCGCCGCCAGTTCCGGCAGGCTGTCGATGAGCAGGTCGGGGGGATTCCTCTCCAGCCGCAATGTTCCAAAGCCGTACGTCACGCCGCAGGTCCACACCCCCGCATTCATCCCGGTCTGAATATCGACGTCGGAGTCGCCCACCATCATCGCGGCGCGCCGCGGGGCCCCGGCGTTTTTCAGCAGGGCGCGCAAGCCGTGCGGATCGGGTTTTTTGGTCTCAAACGTGTTTCCGCCGTAAACGAACCGGAAGTGTTCGGCGACGCCCAGCCCTGCCAGGATTTCGCGGCTGACCCGCTCGGGCTTGTTGGTCAGCACCGCCAGCGTGCGCCCCAGGCCGCGATGCCCGTTGGCCAGCCGCGGCAGGGTTTCGCGTACGCCGGGATAGAGTCGCGTGTGATCCAGCTTGTGTTCCCGGTAGTATGCCAGGAAGTATTCCAGGCCGCGGGCGATCTCCTCGGGAGCGGCCTCCTCCCCCACCACCCGCTGGATCAGGGCGGGAGCGCCCTGGCCCACATACGAAAAGATGACCGCGTCATCCAGCGGCGGCCGTCCCAGGTGCCGCAGCGTGGCATTCACGCTCAGCGCCAGATCGACTTTGGAATCGATCAGCGTGCCGTCCAGGTCGAAAACGACCAGTTGAATCTCCGGATTGGAAGGGAAAAACGGCATCAGCGGGATTCCCCCGGCGGCCGGCGGGCCAGCCGGTCCTTCGGTCAGGAACGCTTCTTGCTCGCTACGGGCACCTTCTTGCGCGGCACAAACGGGACCAAGGCGTTGCTGGCTTCCGGGGAGGCGGCCGGCTGGCGCGCCAGTTCCCGCTGCACCATCGCCACGAACTCCCGCATCTGCGCCTGCATGCGCTCCATCTTGTCGCGCATGTTCAGGACCACCTCCACGCCGGCCAGGTTGACGCCCAGGTCGCGCGTCAGGTTCAGGATCAATTCCAGGCGCTCCACATCCTCCTGGGTGTACAGCCGCGTGTTGCCCTCCGTGCGCGAGGGCTTCAACAGCCCTTCCCGCTCGTAAAGACGCAGGGTCTGCGGGTGAATCCCGTAGCTGCGGGCTACCGCGGAGATCATAAAAGCGGCTTTGTGTCGAATCTTTCTCGGCATGATGCGTCTGCTTCTCCTGCGGAGGGGGCCGCCGGCAGTGCCCTGGGCGCGGCGGGCTTATTGCTGCGCCTGCCGGTACACCTCCTCGCGGGGATTCTCCGGGTTCAATCGCGCCAGTTCCCGCAACAGTTCTTTGGACCGTTCATCGGCGATCTTGGGAACCTCCACCCGGACCTCCACAAACTGATCGCCCCGGCGTCCGGTCTTCAGCGACAGCACTCCTTTTTCCCGCAGCCGGAACTTCTGCCCGTTGCGGGTGCCGGGCGGAATCTTCAGCAGGGCGCGGGTCTGGTCGATGGTGGGCACTTCCACCTTGGCCCCCAGCGCCGCCTCCGACACGGTGATGGGGATCACCGTGTGGATGTCGTCGCCCACCCGGCGGAAAAACGGATGCTCGCTGACCTTACAGATGATGTACAGATCCCCGGCGGCGCCGCCCTGGCGCCCGGCATTGCCCTTGCCCGCCACGCGCACGCGGTAGCCATCCTGCACGCCCGCCGGAATGCGAACCTCCAGGGACTCGGTCATTGTGCGGCGGCCTTCGCCTCCGCAGCTCGCGCAGCGATTGCGCGTCTTGCCCTTGCCGCCGCAGCGCGGGCAGCTCACATGGAATTGCATGTTGCCCATCCGCCGCTGGCCGCTTCCCGTGCCATGGCACTCCGGGCACACCGACTCCCCTCCGATGCCGCCGGTGCCGTTGCAGGCGGG
>DATMAF010000247.1:0-4305 GCA_035560315.1 Terriglobia bacterium
GGATTGCTGCTGCCGCAGGTGGCTCTGGAGCGAGGCTGGACGCCGCTGCGTTTCCTGGAGGAAACTTGCCGCAAAGCGGGGCTGCCCCCCGATTCCTGGAAGGCGGGCGTTCGGCTGGAAGCCTTTCAAGCCGATGTGTTCGGAGAAAAATCTCTGGCGGGCGGGCCGCCCGGCGGCCCTCACTCCAGTTCGACCATGTCCCCGACAGCCGCTTCCGACCGGCTGTAGGTGATGATGCCGGTGGCGCTGCTGTCCTGCACGGAGAGGACCATCACCTCGCCGATCACTTCCCGCGGCAAGGTGGCTTCCTCGGCCGGAGTCAACCGGCGGTTCCCACCCATGCCGCCCATATCAGCCGGCAACTGGCGGCTGGCGGCCGCGAACTCCGCGTTGCCACCGCCCAGATACTCCCGAACAATGCGCAAGTAGCTGCCCGGCTGCAATCCTTGGGCGCTTCCCAGATTCAGATACACGATTTTGCCCTCTCCCAGCCAAGCGTCAAACTCTTTGGCGGCGGCAATCAATCCGGTGGCTTTGCCGGAAGAAGCGGCGAAGCGGTCCGTGATGTGCTGGCTCTTGAAAGCAGGAGCGGTCCTGGCCTGAAACGGAACTGCGATGTCTCCCCGCTCGATGGCATCACAAGCCATGACTACTTTGGCCGTGGCGCTTTGCTCATGAACGGAGGCCACCTCGATGCGCCCCACCTCCGCGTAGAGGGTGCCCAGCCCTTCGAGAATCTTCCGCTGGCCGGCAAACGCCTCCTTGCGGTTAACGTCCTTCACGGGCCGGATAATCGCATACTGCTGCCCCGGACCACCGACCGTGCCTTGGCCCTGGTTCAGGTACACATAGTCGCCGGTAGCGAACTCGTTCTTGAATCCGCCGTCTTCGCTGCTTTGAATGCGCAAGCTCGATTCCACGGGCCGCAGCGAAAAGTAGCCAGCGCAGTAAAGGTCGGATTGGGACAGAGCCGCTTGAGCCTGGAGCCCGGCAGGACGGGCCAGCAGCCCGGCGGTTCCCAGCGTCCAGCCCAGCAGCAGGAGCCGTTTTCGATTTCCGGAGGACTTCCCGGCAGTCGTATCATTCCTTCGCATGATCCACCCCCGCGGGCGTTCCGGGTAAAGCCGGCCGCTCTTTGGAATGTCCTGAAAATAAACCGAGTTAACGCTATCAAAGTGCTTCCAGCGGTGTCAATTGGAAAGCCACGAGGTGAGTAACTGCGAAAGCACATGGGGCCAGCCAGCGCAAGGCTGGCGCGTTTGAGGCGCTGCCCACGGCCGGTCGTGCCAGCAGACTCATCCGTGATAGCATGAAGCCTGTGCTCTGGATGAGGACGTCGGCCATGAGGGAACCGGAAGCCGCAAAACCGCAAAACCACTTCCGACACCCCTCCCGTTCGGAGTTGGACCCGGAAATCCTGCACCAGCTTCATTTTTCTTTTGTGCCCTCCCGGGTGCTTTCGGTGGGGGTTCGGATGGGAGTTTTTTCGCACGTGGCAGCCGGACGGCAAACGGTCCCGGCCATTGCGCGCGCCGCCGGCGGCAGTGAGCGCGGCATGCGGATGCTGCTCGACGCCCTTGTGGCCTTGGGTTTGCTCACCAAAGCGGGCCAGCGGTACGGCTTGACGCCGTTGGCCGCTCGCTACTTAGTGCGCAAGAGCCCGGATTACCTGGGTTCTTTTCTGGAAACGGACGGCTTATGGGAATCCTGGGGGAAACTGGAGCAGGTCATCCGCACCGGCCAGCCGGTCTTTCGGGTGGAGCAGCAGGACCGGGCGGAACAGTTCTTTCCGGTGCTGGTGCGAACCCTGCACGTCTTGCAGCGCGACCGGGCCGTGACGGCCGCCCGCGCGCTGGGCTCACTGCAGCGCCGCAAGGGATTGCGGGTGGTGGATGTGGCCTGCGGCTCCGGGGTCTGGAGCATCCCCTACGCGGAAGCCAATCGCACAGCGCGCGTAACGGCGCAGGACTTCCCGGCCATGCTGAAAGTTACCCGCCAATACCTGAAGCGCCACGGCGTGCTGAACCAGTATGATTTTCTGCCGGGCGACCTCAAATCCGTGGATTTTGGAATCAGTGGCTACGATGTGGCCATCCTCGGCAACATCGTGCACTCCGAGGGCGAGCGGTCCTCCCGCAATCTGTTCGGGAGACTCCACCGCGCTTTGGTGCCGGGGGGACGCCTGGTCATCGTGGACATGGTTCCCAACGATGACCGCACCGGCCCGCCCTTTCCGGTGTTCTTTGCTCTTAACATGCTGGTCAATACCGAACAGGGCGATACCTTCACCCTGGCGGAATACCGCCGCTGGCTGAAGGAGGCGGGCTTCTCCAGCGTTACGGACAAAGACATCGGCGCGCACTCGCCGCTCATCATCGCCACCAAACCATAAGTTCGGTTCAGAATCGAGCCCAGCCACTTCCCTGATGGCGGAACGGGAAGGCTTCCGGGTGAAGAATCTCGGCCAGGATCTCCAGCGACTCGGCCAGCCGCGGCCCGGGGCGATTGAAGTACTGATTGCCATCGAGCAGAAACGCGCTCCCGGTGTTTGCCGACTTCAGCTTCTTCCATCCCGGCCGCTCCGTCAAGGCGGGCATCTCCCGGCGGATGCGCGCGAGATCGAAACCGCAAGGCAGGATCAGCAGGATATCCGGGTCGGCGGCAACCACGTCCTTCCATTCCAGCCAGGAGGCATGGCGGCCGGATTCGCCGAACAGGTTGCGGCCGCCGGCCATGGCCACCAATTCCGGCATCCAGTTGCCGGAGGCCATCAGCGGCTCCATCCACTCGATACAGGCCACCGACGGGCGCGGCCAGGGGGCAGCCGCCTGCGCGATGGCATCCATGCGAGATTGCAGGGACTGAACCAGCCGGTGGCCTCGTTCGGGAACGCCCAACCCGGCGGCCAAGCGGCGAATATCCTCCCACACATCGGCCAGCGCAACCGGCTGGAGGGCAAGGATCTGCGGGTGTTCCTCCATCCAGGCCGACAGCGCTTGCTCCACATCCCGCAGGCTGACGGCGCAGACCTCACACTGCGTCTGGGTCAGGATGTGGGTGGGGCGCAGCGAGCGCAGCAACTCGGTATCCACCTGGTAAACGCTCAGCGCCTCTTCCAGAATTCGCTGAACCTGGCGGTCGATCTCCGCGCTGGGAGCCTCGCTGCGCAGCTTGGCTGTGGTGCAAGCGGGCAATGGGCGCACCGAGGGCGGGTAGTCGCATTCATGCGAACGGCCAACCAGGCGTTCTTCCAGTCCCAGGGCGCATACGATCTCGGTGGCGCTGGGAATCAGGGACACCAGGCGCAGCGGCTGGCGCGCCGCAGCGGCGGGGCGGTTGCCGGTTCCGGCCATGACGCCAGTTTACCGGAAGAAAAACGAATGCGCCTTGACCGCGCCGGGTGTTGAGCGCATCATAACTCTAGTGAGAGAAGGAAAAGGGAACCCCGGTCTCTTGAATCCCATCTCGAAACAAGGTGTTTCAGAAGCGTTTGGCGCCCAACAGGGTGAAAGAACCAGAGGTCCCGAGCGGGACCAGACGGGAAGGGAGAGATGCAATGCAAATTTCACAGCGGATCTGGAGTTTGATGCTCCTTTTGGGATTAGCGAACGCCGCCGCAGCGGACGTGTTGATTTTGAAGGACGGGCAGGCCATCAGTGGCCGGTTTCAGGGGGGCGATCCCGGTGGAATTACGTTCCTGGTGGACGGCCAATACCGCCGCTATGCTTTGACGGACATCCATAGCATTACCATCCTTCCGGTATCCGAGGCGGGCCGGTCAGCCGCCCCGGCTCCCGCGACAACGGGAAGCTCCGCGGCCGGCTCCCAGACGCCTTCCTATTCCACGGGCCGCAGCGCCCAACCTGCTCCGCCGCCGGCCCCGTATCCGCCGAGCGGCGCTTCCAGCAGCGGCGGAACCTGGAGCACGCGTCCGGCGACCACCGCCGCAACCGAGCCGCCGGCCATGGGGATCACGCTACCGGCGGGCACCGTCCTGACGGTGCGGATGATCGATCCGGTGGACTCCTCTGTCCACCAGACCGGCGAGACGTTTCGCGCCAGCCTGGATGAACCGGTTCTGGTGAATGGCAGAACCATGATCCCGCGCGGCGCCAGCGTCACCACCAAGCTGGTTGAGGTGGAGCAGGCCGGGCGCATTTCGGGCCGCTCGGAGCTGGCGTTGATTCTCTACGACATTACGGTCAACGGCCGCAAGTATGAGATCACCACCGAGGAAGTTTCCCAGCAAGGAGCTTCTCGCGGAGCGCAGTCGGCGCAACGCATCGGCGGGCTGGCGGCCATTGG
>DATMAF010000248.1:0-7272 GCA_035560315.1 Terriglobia bacterium
TTGTCCTGCGGAACGAAGATCTCTCCGTTGACGTAGTCCAGGGCGAGCGCTTCGGGGCTGAGCAACTGCGTGCTGGGCCCCAGAATTCTGCGGATGGGCGCCACGTTGCCATCGGCGTCCCCGCGGAATGTCAGGATGCCAAAGGCGAAGTACTGCGGAACCACGATCTCATCGCGCACCGGATCATAGGCCATGTCGTGCATCGTGCGGGCGAACTGCGTCTTCTGTCCCGCAATGGCCCGGCTCGGCTTCACGCTGCCATTCGCCAGCCTGGCGAACGCCGCAATTTGCGGATGGGCCACTCAGTTGGTGACCAGGATCTCGTCGCGTTTGCTGTCGTAGGCGATGGTGTGCGGATTGCCCAGCATCGGCGCCGGCTGCTGCAGGGGCGCGCTGCGGATGACGCGCTTCGGCGCCGCATCGCCGCTGGCGTTCACCGGATAGACCGTCGCCGTGTGGTTTCCAAAATTCGCCACCCACAGCTCGTTGTTTACAAGATCGAGAGCCACGCCCGTCGGGTTCTTCACCAGGGAGCGCGGCCCTCGGATCACCCGAATCGGGGCGACGTCGCCGCTGGCATCGGCCGGATAGACGGTGATGGAATCCCCCGTGTCGTTGGCAACAAAAATTTCGCCGCGCTCCGGATGCACCGCAATGGAGGTCGGCCAGTCCAACTGCGTCTTGGGGCCCGTGATCACCCGCCGCGGAGCGACATTGCCCACCGCATCCTTGGGATAAACCGTGATGGAGGGGGGAATGATTCGGCCGGAGGCCGGATAGGCGCGCGTGCTCCCCACCGGGAGATCGGTTCGGTTCCCCCGCCCCGCTCCATAGCGGGCTCCGCCTCCGGTTCCCGGCGTGTAGTCGGGCCGTTCGTTGAGGGAGCCCCAGTTGGTGACAAAGATCTCGCCCCGCTTCGGATCGAGCGTGATTCCGTGCGGGTCCGCCAGCAACGTATCCCTGCCCTGGAGCACGCGGTTGGCTTTGTCATTCTCCTTGGCCTGCTTGGGAAAGACAACCACGGCATTGTCGTCCTGGACGGTCAGGAAGATTTCCTGGGTCTGCTCATCCGCCACGATCCCGAAGGCCGTGTGCGGCGCGTACAGCTTGCGCTTGGGAGCGACATTGCCTTGCTGCTCGCGGCCGAAGACGGGAATCCAGTCCATGGTGTCGTTGTTGACCGCGTAAATGTCGCCCGTCGGCGGATCCACGTAAACGGCGCAGGTGAATTCCAGGAACGACTCCTCGCCGCCGATCACCCGCTTGGGCTCGCTCATGGTGGCCGAGGGCGGCGTATTCGTCAGGCGGTCATAGACCACAATCTTGGAGAGGTTCTCCTCCGACAGGATGACCTCGTTGCGAATCGGGTCAACCACGATGCCGGAATAGGCGTAGGACGGATCGCTGACATTGGTCAGCGGCTGTCGCTTGGCCACCGCCTGCCGCACCGCCTCGGGCGGGCGCGGCGGGGGGCCGTCGGCCGGATGCGTCGCGGCAGTCGGCGGCGTCAGGGCCAGCGCAAACATCGCTTCTTCGCCGGCGCTCGCCGGCACCACCTCGCACATCTCCCCGCTCAACTCGGGCAGCGGTTCCCAGGCGATGAGCCGCTCGCTGCCGAACTGCACGACGCCCCTCAGCCCCTGGCGGCTCACACCGCTGGAGCCAAGAACGAGAAACGCCGCTGCCATGACGCCAGCCACCAGCAGATACGGGTGCATCCGTTTTGACGAACTGCTCTTTCGTGCCGACATAGCTCCCCCTTTGGCGCTTGAAGCGCACGAGGCACTGATCCGATCCAATGCCGCTTTTATACAGCAGGGACGAGAGTGGCGCTAATATTTTATGGAAAACGCTGCAAGAGCTTTTGCATATCAGGCAAACGGGAGGGCGATTCCTGGGCGGGGTCCCTTCAGGGACGCGCAACGGAAGGCACGCTTTCCAGCGCCCGCCTACGGCTCGCCGGGGAGCGGTCCGAACGCCGGGGGAGGCACGCGGTGATGGGTGGCGGCCTCGTAGGCGGAGGCGGCCTTGATCACCGCAGGCTCGGTGCCGGGCCCGCCCCAGAACATCATGCTGATGGGCATCGGATGCGGAAGCTTCGATGCCACCGTCCCGGAGACAGCCCGGTACTGCTTCTTGTCAGGGCTGAGCACAAAGCGCGGCTCATAGACCACCTGGGTGTAGCCCGCCGGCACCTCGATCTCCGGGCCTCCCAACAGCGCCGTAAACTGGGCGCAGCAGCTCGCCGTGGGCGGTTGTTCACCTCCGGTTCCCCCGCATGACCAATCTTCGGCGGCGGCAGGGTGTTCTCCGGATTGACGAACAGGTCGATGCCGTTTTCATACATCACTTTCTGCACCACCAACCGCAGGACGGTGTTCATCTTCAGGTAGCTCATCTGCCCCGGACGCGCCCGCAGGTCCTTCATGTGCACGGCATTCTCGGAAGCGGCCCGATGCTCGTCGTTCTCCCATTTGGCGTTCGCCACCCAGGCGGCCCAGTCCGTAATGCGCTCATCCCCGCGCTCGGCCAGATACTTGTTCACCGTAAAGGGGCTCTTGAAATTGTCCAGCCCGGAGCTGATCCGGCGCAGATTGAGCTTTGGCGACAGCGGGGCCTTGCCCATCGCCAGCGCAATGGCGTACTCCAGCGAGGTGACGTCCCATCCGGGCACCGCAAACTCCAGTTCCCCGTTGCTGTCCTTCTGCCAGAAGTACTCCGGGACGTTGTGCGCCAGGATCTCGCGGAAGGCATCCTGGAAGGTGTACCCCATATTGGGGACGGCCGGATCGTCCGGGTATAGCGGGTCCACGGATTCCACGAGCTCCGCGCCCAGTTTGTCGCGCAGAACCGTCTTGATCTCTTTGTCAATTTGATCGCTGATCGCCTCGTCATTTTTCGAGTGCTTCACCATGAATTCGCGCACCACGCCGATGCGCATTCCAGCCAGCGGTTTGCTGCCAACCGCGCTGTCCTCCACGACAAAACTGGCAAACGGTTCCTTGGGAAGGAACACCGAGGGAATGGCGGTGAACTGGTCCTCGGGCTCGAAGCCCTTCACCGCATCCAGAACCAGCGCCGCATCCTTCACCGTGCGGCAGTGGATCCCGGCGCGGTCTCCGAGGCGCTGGCTGTTCATGCCGCCGTGCATCATCAGGCCGCGCGTGGTCAGGAAATTCACCACGTTGTTGCGGGAGGCGGGCCCTTTGCAGGACGCCGAGCCCTGCTCACAGATGGAGCAGACCACCAGATTCGCCGCGACCGAAACACCGGAGCCGGAACTGGTTCCGCGCGGCACACGCTCCGTGTCGTAGGGGTTGCACGCCTGCCCGCCCCAGACACCATAGGCGTAGTTGCCGCTGGGAAGCTCCGAGGTGGCGCGGGCCGGCCCGCTGGAGGACAGTCCGGTGGAGGCCGCCGTGGCGGTCGCGAAGATAATGGCGCCCTTCTCGCGCAGGTCGGCGATATCCGGAGAATCGGCCTTGGGAAAATCCAGCGCAAAGCGGACGTCGTTGCCTCCCGTCGAGCGCATGTCCTTCGCGTCGTACCAGTTCTTATGGGAAAAGGGAATGCAATACATGGGCAGGCGGGCCAGATCGGGAGAGGTCCCATAGAGCTGGTCTAATTCCCTGGCGCGCTCCAGGGCGTCCGGCTGCCGCCGAAAGGCATCGCAGGCCGCCGGACACGAGGCCGGCAGCGGTCCCGTGGAAGGCGGAGCGTCGCACGCTGCTTTGCAGCTCACCGAGCGCTCTCCCCGAATGTTCAATGTCTCCAGCGCATTGAGCTGACCCGCATTCGGGATGCCGACGCGCATGCCGAACTGCTGCTGCACCGTTGGATCCGAGATGGTTGGTTCCATTCTTCCAAATTCAAGGGGTGGCCCGAGGTATTGTTCCAGGTCCGGCAGGATGGCCGAAGCCGGGACCGTGCTGGTGGGAAACCTCAGAGGCGCTCCCGCCCGTACCGCGCCGGTGGCCGGGGGAATTGGCGCACCGTCCTTGGTTACCAGTTGCGTGCAAACGCCGTTGTAGGCCCGGGCGCGGTTGATGTAGGCCTGAACGAGGCCCTGGCAGGTGATCTGCCCGCTTTGGATGGCGCGGTGGATGTCGCTGATGGTTGCTTCCTGAAGATGAAACTCGCCCTGCGCTGCGCCGGAGGGAGGCGCGGCCATCAGGAGCAGCCCCGCCGCAATTCCCTTCAGCGTGCCAACCATGGAATCAACCTTGCTTGTCATCGGCGCTCTCTCCTGCAACTGGTTCTGCGGGTCCTCGTCCAAAGATCCCCCCGACCTAGCGACTCGCTGTGTCGTCCCGCCCGGGAGTTGTTCGACGCTACACTGCTCGCCGTTTATAACACCAGGCTGTCCGTGCACCCAGGAGATGCCCGGCGCCCGATGTTGCGGCTGCGCCTCACCGCGCCCCTTCGAACAAGCCGGCCGCTGCCGTCCCGGCGTTCGCGCCCGTCTAGAACGTCAGCTTGAGGCCGAACTGAATCTGCCGCGCGGTGGTCACGGTGCTCGTGATGCGCCCGGTATCCGGCCGGCTGGTGTTCGCATTGGTAAACAGGCTGCGCTGCGGCAGTCCGAAGTTGGGCCGGTTCAGGATATTGAAGAACTCGCTCCGGAACTCTAGCTGCGTTCCCTCCGAGAGCGCCGCCAGCGCGAAGACTTTGGCTAGCGACAGATCCAGCGTGGCCACGCCAGGAGCGTTCAGCGTATTGCGGCCGAGATTGCCGATCGTGCCGGCCGGCTGCAACTCGAAGGAGCAGGGGTCGAAGTACAGATCCGGGGTGCCCAACTGGCGGCCGGGCTGGATGCTGCGGGAGGCGGCGGCGGGCGAAGAATCGTAGGCTCCCCGCACGCCGCTCGTGAAGGTGCATCCGGCCGTCGTGCCGCGGATGGGGTTGTTGGAGGCGCCCGCTACCAGGTTGGGATAGTTGGTGCCTTCGATGGTGCGCTGGCGATCAAACCCCGAGACCACGCTGAACGGCTCGCCGCTGGAAAGCCGGGTCAACCCATTCAGGCGCCAGCCTCCGAGCAGGTAGCGGGCCATGCCGGTCAGGTTCTGCCCGGGTAGCTCGTAAACAAAATTGAACGAGAAAGCATGGCGCGTATCCAGCGCGGAGCGCCCGCGGTCAATGAAGGTGAAGTGGCGCGGGTTGTTGTCGTTCTCAAAGTCCGTTCCGCCGGTTACGGAGGTGCCATCGTCGATATTCTTGGACAGCGTGTAGGCGCCTTGCAGTTGCAGCCCGCCCCCAATGCGTTTCTCGGCTTCCATGCGCAGGGAGTGATAGTGAGAGCTGCCGTAGAACCACCGGAACCGGGTGCGGCCGAAGTTGGGGTTGTTGGTGTCGGTGCTGGGCGTGCTCGGGAAAAACAAGGTGCCGTCCGGCTGGAGCTGATAGCGGCGGCCGTTGGCTGGAGCGGTTACGGGCTGGTGCACCCCGCGGCTGCCAGAGTAGCCGACGCGGGCCAGCAGCGTCGAGCCGAACTGCCGCTGGATCTCCAGGCTGTACTTCACCACGTACGGATGGGGCGGCTCCGGCTGCACCGCCTCGTATCGCGAATTGCCGCCGAACAGATGCCGCTGCGTAAAGAAAGCGTTGGGGAAATCAATGTTCTGGTCGCGCGTGAGGCGGCCTTCCCGCAGCATGGGAACGGTGGAGCCGACTCCCATGCGATAGATCCAGTAGACCACCGGCTCAAAGAAAAATCCCGACCCTCCGCGGATGGAGGTTTTCCCGCTGCCAAAGGGGCTCCAGGCGAATCCCAGCCGGGGCGCAAAGCTGTCGAGCGACGGGTTGCTGACGAAGATGGAATCGCCCAGAACAATGTCGCGGTCCGTCACGCCGGGCTGGAAAAACTTCCCCTCCAGTGAAATGGGATTCCGGCCGTTCTTCTCCTTGGGCCGCGAAAACATCTCCCAACGGACGCCCCAGTTCAGCGTCAGGTTGGACCGCAACTGGATGTCGTCCTGGTAATAGAGGCCCGCCAGCGTCTGGCGCAGGTAGCGGGTGCTGTCGATCTCGAAAACCAGCAGCGCCTGGTTCGGAATGTTTCTCATGAAGTCTTCCAAGGTTTCAAAGGAGAAGTCGCCAGAGGGCCGCCGCATGGAGTTGTCGTTGTGCTGCAAGCGGGAGACAAAGCCCCCGAACCTCATGGCGTGGCGGCCGCGGCTGTAGGTCACATCGTTCCGAAACTGGTAGTTGTTCAGGATGAAGGTCCGGGGATCGGACGTGGGCACCCCGGTGCTGGTGATCCCGCCGATGGAAACGCTGCCGGTGCCGATTTTCGAGTCGGTGAACGAGAAGGGAGTGAATCCCGGAAACATCTCCGAAACGCTGCCGGTGTTGGTGCGGCTGTAGCCCACATTGAGGGCGTTCAGCAGCGTTGGCGTGAAGATCTTGTCGTACTGAAACGTCAGGAACTGGTTGCGGCTCCGCTCATTGGTGACGGCATCCATGCTGAAGACGGACTTCCGCAAGGCGTGGTCAATGGTGTAGCGAACAAAGATGGAGTCGGAACTGGAGAAGGTGTGGTCGGCCCGGACGCTGAGGAAATTCTGATCGGTGGGCTCGTGAATCGACCGCGTGTACTCGATGCGGCCGTCTCCCAGATTTCTGCCCGCGCCGGGCGGCGGCAGGGGCCACGAGCGGTTCAAATAGGGGACTACGTTGGCATGGAGCCCGATCGTCTGTCCCCGCAGGATCCCCCGACGCACGTCCTCATCCGGAACCGTGAGCAGTGCGTTGCTGCCGACCTGCTCCCGGAGGCCCTCGTAGTTGGCGAAGAAAAACGTTTTGTCGCGCCGCACCGGCCCGCCCAGGGAGGCCCCGAACTGGTTGCGCCGGAACTCCGCCTTCTCCGAGTTGGAGCGGTTGTCCTCCCATTTGGCGGCGTCCAGGTTGTCGTTGCGCAGGAATTCGTAGAGGGAGCCGTGGAATTCGTTGGTGCCCCCGCGCGTAACGGCGTTGACCACGCCTCCGGTGTGCTGGCCGTACTCGGCGCTGTAGGCGTTGGTAATGACCTTGAACTCGCGCACCGTTTCCACGCCGCCGACCGTGCCTCCGGCGGCGCTCCCGGCGGAGTTGTAGCTGTCATTCATGACCGTGCCGTCCAGCAGAAACACGTTGGAGGTGAACCGGGCCCCGCCCAGGCTGATTTTCTTTCCGTAGCCCTGGGAAACGCTGCGGCCGCCGTAGTAGGAGTTGGTGGCGCCGGCCCGCAGCGTGGCCAGCTCCAGGAAGCTGCGCCCGTCCAGCGGCAGGTCCTGG
>DATMAF010000249.1:0-3622 GCA_035560315.1 Terriglobia bacterium
CCGGCAAGCGTGCGGCAATGGGAGATCATCTGCGCGAAGACGCGGTCATAGAGATCGCACAGCGCCGGATCGAACGAGTCGCTCAGCGTTTCAATCAGCAGCGGAAAGGTGGCCCGCTGGCCGGGCTGGGCCAGGCGGGGCTCCTGCAGTGTGGCGATCTCCGCCAGCAGGGCGACGGCATCGGCGAGATATTCCTGGGTGGCGCGGAAGTGATCCAGAACGGTTGCGGCCGCCTCAGTCGCGAGCCGCTCCGTGTCGTCCACGCCAAGCGCTTCCCGGGCGCGGAGATTCAGAAACTCTTCCCGCCGGGCGGCGGCCTGGCGCGCGGCTTCGCTGGGCGCGGCCCCAGCCTCTGGCGGGGTGGTCACTTGACCATCCTCCGCGCCCATTCCAGCGCCTCCTCGCGCGAGCGGAGCTGGCCTTCCAGTTGCGCGTCTTCGGCCGCCCGCAGCAGTTCGGCAAAACGCGGGCCGGGCTTCAGGCCCAATTCGATCAGGTCCCGGCCGGTGAGCAGGCGCGGCGGGCGCAACTGCTCCAAAGGCAATTCCCGGAGCCGGGCGCGCACGAATTCGTAGTTTTCCAGATTCCGGTTGCTAGCCAGGCAGTCCAGCCGGTGCAGCTCCAGGTGTTCCTCAAACTTTTCCAGGCGCAGGAAGCGCTTCAGGGTGCTGGCGCGCATTTGCGGCGCATCTTTGAAGCGCAAATGATTGGCGACCAGGGCCGCCACCTGCGCCGACTGCTCGTGCGACAGGCGCAGGCGCCGGCAGATCGCCTCCGCCATCTTGGTTCCGACGGCGACGTGGTTGTCGAAGCGGATGCGCTCCGGCGCCACGCGAAAGGTCGGCGGCTTGCCGACATCGTGCAGCAGGACCCCCATCGCCAGCGTTTCCGAGCAATCCTTCGGCAGCATCTCCAGCATCAGCAGGGTGTGGGTCCAGACGTCGCCCTCGGGGTGAAACTCCGGCGGCTGCTCCACGCCCTTCATGGCCGCCACCTCCGGCAGCAGGTGCGGCAGCAAACCGCTGCGGTCCAGCAGCTCAAAGCCCCGGCGCGCCTGGCCGCAGGTCAGGATGCGCAACAGCTCTTCGCGCACCCGCTCCGCGCTCACCTCCTTGATCCACTCCGCGTGAGCGCGAACGGCTTGCAGGGTGGCGGCGTCGATTTCATACTCCAGCATGGCGGCAAAGCGCACCGCCCGCAACATACGCAGGCGGTCTTCGGCGAAGCGCCGTTCCGGAGCGCCGATGGCGCGGACCAGGCGCTGCTCCAGGTCCTGCCGGCCTCCCACAAAGTCCAGCACTTCGCCGCTGGCCGGGTCGAGCAGCAGGCCATTGATGGTGAAGTCGCGCCGCTGCACATCCTCGCGCGGGTCGCGCGTGTAGCTGACGGCGTCCGGGCGGCGGCCGTCGGAATACAGCCCGTCGTTGCGGAAGGTCGCCACCTCGATGCAATGCTTTCCCACCAGTACCCCAACCACGCCGAACTGGGCCCCTATCCGCAGGGAGTGCGGAAACAGCCGCAGCACGTCTTCGGGGCACGCATCGGTGGCAATGTCCCAGTCCTTCGGTTCCTCGCCGCGCAGCAGGTCGCGTACACAGCCCCCCACAAAGTAGGCCTGAAAGCCGCGCTGTCGCAGAGCCTCGGCGACGCTCTCGGCCGCCAGACGCGAGGCGGCAGGGGCACTTGGTTGTGGAGGCTTCGATAGCTCGTGGGGCGTCATTGCGATGGTCTGAGCCGTCCCGGCGGGATGGAGGCAGTGGAGCGGTCCGACCGCCGGGCTCTCCCGAGCGTGGCTCCCAATTGCACCGACCGGAAGCCATAACGGTCGCGCAGGGAGTCGGCGGCGGCCAGGGCGCGGCTCCATTTGCGATCTGCTGCGGCGGTCAGCAGGTTTCCCTGGCCGGCGGCCTCCGCCAGGCCGCTGGCCTGCAAACCGAGGAGGCGAATCTTCCGGCGCGTGTCCCAGTGCTCGCGCAGCAGCGCGCGGGCGGTCTGGAGCAGCACGCCGTCAAGCTGGGTGGCTTCCGGCAACGTGCGGGCGCGCGTCAGGGTTTGAAAGTTGGCATAGCGCAGCTTGAGCGTGACGGTTCGGGCGAACAGGCCGTGCTGGCGCAGGCGTCCCGCCACCCGCTGCGCCAGCTCTGCCAGCGTGCGGTCAAGCTGCCGGGCATCCTGCACGTCTTCGGCGAAGGTTTCTTCATGGCTGAGGCTCTTGGCGGCCTCCTCGCCGCCCCACACCGGCTCGGCGTCGGCGGGCCGGATGCCGGCGGCGATTTCAAAAAGCGCCTCTCCGTGGCTGCCCAATTGCTTCCCCAGCGCCTGCCGGCCGGCGCGGAGCAGGTCGCGTATCTGCACAACGCCCAGCGCGCGCAAGCGTTGTTCGGTTTTCTTCCCGACGCCGGGAATCTTGCCGACCGGCAGCGGCCCCAGGAACGCTGTCTCGCCACCGGGCCGCACGTAGAGAATCCCGTTGGGCTTGGCCTGGTCTGAGGCGATCTTGGAGATCAGCCGCGAACTGGAGATGCCAATCGAGCAGGGCAGCTTGGTTTGCTCCGCGACAGCCTGGTGCAGTTGATGGGCGGCGGCCAGCGGATCGCCCAGCAACTGGCCGGTCCCGGTCAGATTCAGGTACGCTTCATCCACGGAAACCATTTCCACCTGCGGGGAAAAACGTTGGAAGATCGCTTCAATCTCCCGCGAGGCGTTGACGTAGCGGTCGCGATGCAGTGGCAGAAACACCGCCTGGGGGCAGAGGCGGTAGGCGGTGGTCAGGGGCATGGCCGAATGCACGCCGTAGCGGCGCGCCTCATAGGAAGCCGCCGCCACCACGCCGCGCTGATTCGGCCGCCCGCCGACGATGACCGGCTGGCCGTGGAGCGAGGGATCGTACAATCGCTCGACGGATACAAAAAAGGCGTCCATGTCGACGTGCAGTATGACCGGAGTCCTCATGGTCCGCGCGAATTGAAAGGCGTTCGGTTACCCCGTTCGGCGGGCGCTGACCACGCGGGTGATGCCGGCCAGGTCCTGTCTCCAGGCGATGGCTTCCCACGGGCCGCCTTCCAACAACCGCCGCACCCCCTCCCGGACATCATATCCCAGCTCCAGCACCAGCGCGCCTCCGGCGGGCAGGGCGGCGGCGGCTTGCGGGATGAGGCGGGCATAAGCCTCCAGACCCGACTCGCCGGCAAAGACGGCCGACGGCGGCTCCCACTTGCGCACCTCCCGCATGACGTCCTCCAGGTCCCGGGCGGACACATAGGGAGGGTTGGAGACCACCAGTTGCAAGGGCGGCAGCGGCTGGCCGGAGCGGGGAACCAGCAAATCGGAAGGGAGGAAGGCGATGCGGGACTCGACGCCCAGCCGGCGGGCATTCTCGCGCGCCGTGTCCAGCGCCTCCTGCGACTGGTCGAGCGCGACAAAGCGGGCCTCCGGCAACTCCGTGGCCAGCGCGATGGCAATACAGCCCGAGCCGGTCCCGACATCGGCAATGGTGCAGCCGCGCCCGTCGGGAGACAGTTCCCGCGCGAGTTCCAGCGCCGCTTCGACGACGCCTTCGGTTTCGGGGCGGGGAATCAGCACCGAGGGGTTCACCAGAAAATCGAGGCCCCAGAATTCCTGG
>DATMAF010000250.1:0-4163 GCA_035560315.1 Terriglobia bacterium
TACGCCCTGGGCGGTCTTTCGGTGGGCGAGGCCCGGCCGCTGACCTACGAACTGGTGGCCGCGGCGGAGCAGGCCTTGCCGCCGGAGCGGCCGCGGTATGTGATGGGCGTCGGATTGCCGGAAGAGCTGCCGCAGTACGTGGCCCTCGGCGTGGACATGATGGACTGCGTGCTGCCCACCCGCAACGGGCGCAACGGCCTGTTGTTCACCTCGCAAGGAAGGCTTCACATCCGGCAAAAGCGCTTTGCCGGCGACCCGCTGCCGCCGGATCCGGAGTGCTCCTGCATGGTGTGCCGCCGATACTCACGCGCCTATCTCCGCCACCTGTTCGTTTCCGACGAGATGCTGGGCAAGACGCTCAACAGCATTCACAATCTCTTTTTTTATCTTGACACTATGCGGCGGATACGGGAAACTATCGCCGCTGGAGCATTTGATCGCTTCCTCTCTGATTTTACCCGCAGGGTCCAAGGGGAAGTACCCTGAAATCCCCGTTGTCCAGCCGGGTTGTGCGCGTCATTTTGAACAAGGAGCGATGAGAGCGGATTGTACTGGGCAGTCATTCTTCTGCAAACCGATGCCGGCGGCTCGCCGTTGCTGAGCTTGTTGCCGCTGGTCGCCATTTTCTTGATCTTTTACTTTCTCCTGTTCTTGCCAAACCAGCGCCGGCAAAAGAAGCACCAGGAAATGCTCCGGAACCTGAAAAACGGCGACCGGGTGGTGACCACCGGGGGCATCCATGGAACGATCGTCGGCCTGCGGGACGAATACATCCTGCTGCGGGTCCCGCCGGACTCGGTGAAGCTGGAAGTGCAGCGCAGCGCCGTGGCGGGCTTGGAGAATCCGCCGGCCGACAGCGCGGCCTGAGCGGAGGAAACGGCGCGGGGGATCAGAGAGCATGTCATCCAGCCTGAGCAAACGAGGAATATTCATTTTGATCGTGGTGCTGGCCGCCGGCTACGGCGTCATTGGCCTGCCCACCAGCTGGAACGCCCTCAAGCAAAATATGCGGGAACGCATCTCGCTGGGGCTGGACCTGCGCGGCGGCACCCATCTGGTGTTGCAAGTGAATGTGCAGGACGCCGTCAATGCCGAAGCCGATCAGGCCATCGAACGCCTCCGCCAGACTCTGAACCAGCGGCAAATCACCTTTGCCGCCATGACCCGCATTGACGCCACCGGCATTGCTGACGACGGCGGCATTCGAATTGAAGGCGTGCCCCCGGAGCAGAACAGCGCCTTGCGCGAAGCGGTCGAGCAGACCGAGCCGAACTGGCTGCTGACGCCGGAGGGCAATGCCTACCGTCTGACGCTGCGGCAGCCGGTGCTGGCCGCGATCCGGCAGCAGACCCTGGCGCAGAGCGTCGAGACGATCCGAAATCGCATTGACCGGCTGGGGGTTGCCGAGCCCACCATTCAGGAGCGCGGCCAGGGCGATTACGAAATTCTGGTGCAGTTGCCGGGGGTGGATGACCCGCAGCGGGTGAAGGAGTTGATCCAGACCACCGCCCTGCTGGAGATCAAAAAGGTGGAGGACGGGCCGTTCCCCTCGCGCGAAGCGGCGATGGCGAGCCGTTCCGGCGTTTTGCCGCCGGGCACGGAACTGCTGGAATCGGTGGAAGTGCCGGACGGCGGCACGGCGCCGGTCCGCGAATGGTACTTGGTTAGCCGGGTCCCGGCCGTGACCGGACGCGAGTTGCGCAACGCCCAGCCGGGTCGCGATGAAAACAACCGGCCGGAGGTGGATTTCACCCTCACCGCCGACGGCGCCCGCCGTTTCGGAGAGTTCACGGAGCGAAATATCGGCCAGCGCCTGGCGGTGGTTCTGGACGGGAGAATCCAAACGGTGGCTACCATTCAAAGCCGGATTACCGACTCCGGCCGCATCACCGGGCGGTTTACCCAGCAGCGCGCCAGCGATATCGCTCTGGTGCTGCGGGCGGGGGCCTTGCCGGCCTCGATGCGGTATTTGGAGGAGCGCACCGTCGGCCCGTCGCTGGGCGCGGATTCGATCCGGGCCGGGCTGGTTGCCTCGGTGGCCGGCCTGAGCGCCGCCATTGCCTTCCTGGTCATTTACTACAAAGGAGCCGGCATCAACGCCGTGATCGCCCTGGCGTTGAATCTGCTGTTGCTGCTGGCGGGCATGGCCTACATCTCGGCCACGCTGACGCTGCCCGGCATCGCCGGCATCGCCCTGACGATTGGCATGGCGGTGGATGCGAATGTCCTGGTGTTCGAACGGATTCGGGAAGAACTGCGGGCCGGCAAAACCGCTGTTTCGGCGGTCCAGACGGGGTTCAGCAAAGCCATTGTCACGATCGTCGACAGCAATGCCACCACGATCATTGCGGCTTTTTTCCTTTTCCTGTTCGGAACCGGGCCGGTGAAAGGATTTGCCGTAACGCTGACGATCGGGTTGCTGGCCAACCTGTTCACGGCGGTTTTCGTATCGCGTTGGATGTTTGATTTTATTCTCTCCGGAAAGCGGGGTCAGGCGGCGCTCAGCATTTGAGCGGGTGCGGGCCTGGGTTCGGGAACTTTTTGCTCCTGGCGGTGTCACAACAAGCAGCGGGAACAGCGGGGATCGTCCGGGCTGTGGGGCCGCTGCGGGATAAGATGCTCTCATGGAATTCTTTCGCAGTCCCAAGATTGATTGGATTGGCAAGAAGTGGTATTTCATCGCGGTTTCGCTGGTGCTGGGAACGGCGGGGATGGTTTCGCTGATCTCCAAAGGGGGGCCGCGGTATGGAGTGGATTTCCGCGGCGGGACGATCATGCAAGTAAAGTTCCGCGAGACCCCGAACCTGGATCGGCTGCGTGCGGCGCTGGCCTCGCAGGGACTGGGTGGCAGCACGTTGCAGACCATCGGCGCAGAGGACCAGCGGGAGATCCTCATTTCGCTGGAGTTGCAGGCGCAGACCGATGACGACCTGGACGCCGGCCGCCGGAGAATCGCGGCCGCTCTGCATCAGGAGTTTGGCGGCGGCGACAAGCCCAATTGGAATGAGGCCAGCAGCGACGGCATTGCCGAGCGTCTGGCGGATTCCCCGGCCTTGCGCGCCGCCGGCCTGTCGCCGGAGGGCATTCGGGATCTGGCCCAGCGGATGGTCAGTTTCCGGGACTCGGCGCCGCGCGGCGGCTTGATCGGCAGTTTTGAGGAGTTGCGCGCGGTGCCGGGCGTCACGCCGGAGTTGATCGCGGAACTGGAGGCGCAGTACTCCTTGCCGGGATTTGCCATCCGCAACGTCGAGATCGTCGGCCCGCGGGTGGGCGCAGCGTTGCGCCGGCAGGCGGTCAACGCCACGCTGCTGGGGATGGCGGCGATGTTGGTGTATATCGCCTTCCGGTTTGAGTGGATTTACGGAATCGCCGCGGTGGCCTCGCTGGTCCATGATGTGGTCGTGGCGGTCGGCTTCCTGTCCCTGTTCAACATGGAGATCTCCCTCACCGTGATCGCGGCGCTGCTGACCCTGGTGGGCTACTCGGTGAACGATTCGGTGGTGATTTTTGACCGCATTCGGGAAAACGTCCGGCTGATGCGCCGGGACCGCATCACGGAGATTGCCAATCGCAGCATCAATCAAACGCTGAGCCGCACCGTGCTCACGGGCATCATTACGCTGGCGACCTCCGGGGCCATGTTTCTCTGGGGAGGCGAGGTGCTCCGCGGCTTCGCCTTCACGCTGCTGGTCGGCATCCTGGTCGGCACGTATTCCACCATCAGCGTGGCCTGCCCGCTGGCGGTGAGCTGGATCGAGTACACCCAGCGCGAGCGCCGCGGGGGAGCAGAGGCTGTGGCGGCGGAGCGCCGGGGCAAGGCGAAGGCCTCTCCGGCGGGCGCCGGCGTCAAGGGATAGGGGGCGCCGGATGCCTCTTCCAGCGGCCCAAAAAAGTGTGCGATAAGACTTGTCAAACCGGGAAAAGTGGAATACTCTATGGCGCGTTCGCTGCAACACCCGAGTTCGGAGAGGCTGGCTTTGTGGTCGGCGGAAGGCGACCCGGCGGTCATAAAGTTTTGTTATACTTTCAATGAGAATTATTCGGCTTACCTATAGGCTCTGACTAGCAAAGAACGCTTCGGCGCCCGGGGGATGGACTCCGGGGCGTCAAAACGGGAGCAGAAAGAAATGTTTGAAGATTCCCTATTGGAATACGGCGGGAGG
>DATMAF010000251.1:0-2570 GCA_035560315.1 Terriglobia bacterium
GCAGCATCCGCCACTACACCGGTTTCCCGATCGATGCTCGCACCATCACGGATGAATTGCTAACACAGGAGTTATCTGGCTGACATGTCTACCACAGCCCAACCTGCACCGCCCAAGAAAGTAAATCGCATCGGTCTGGACATGCTGCCCTATAAAGGGAGCAAGTCGACGCTGTGCGCCGGCTGCGGCCACAACGCCATCTCCGAGCGGCTGACCGAAGCCTTCTGGGAGATGGGAGTGGATCCCCACCGGGTGGTGAAGCTCTCCGGCATCGGCTGCTCCAGTAAAGCTCCGGCCTATTTCCTGGGCGCGTCGCATGGCTTCAACGGGGTCCATGGCAGGATGCCGTCGCTGGCCACCGGAACGATGCTGGCCAACCGCACCCTGACGGCCATCGGGGTGAGCGGCGATGGCGACACCGCTTCGATCGGCATCGGACAGTTCGTTCATCTGATGCGGCGGAATCTCCCGCTGATCTATGTGATCGAAGACAACGGCGTCTACGGGCTGACCAAGGGCCAGTTTTCAGCCACCGCCGACATCGGCAGCAAGCTGAAATCCGGGGCCATCAACGACCTGCCGCCCATCGACACCTGCGTCCTGGCGATTGAGCTGGGCGCCACGTTCGTGGCCCGCTCGTTTTCCGGCGATAAGAAGCAGCTTTCGGCCATCTTGAAGGCGGCCATCGCCCATCGCGGCACCTGCATGCTGGACGTGATCTCGCCCTGCGTCACCTTCAACGATCACCCCGGCTCCACCAAAAGTTACGACTACATGAAGGAGCATGACGAGCCGCTGCACGAGATCGATTTCGTTCCTTTCTTCGAAAATATCGAAGTCAACTACGACCCCGGCGAGACCCAGGACGTGACCTTGCACGATGGCTCGCACCTGCGCCTCCGCAAGCTCGACCACAATTACGATGCCACCGACAAGCTGAAGGCCTTGCAGGCAATCCATGAAGCCCATGAGCGACAGGAGGTGCTGACAGGCATTCTTTACATTAACAACCACTCCAAGGACTTCCTGGAATTGCTCCACCTCGTCGAAGAGCCGCTGGCCACGCTCCCGCAAGAGCGCGTGCGCCCGCCCAAATCGGCGCTGGACGCCATCATGGAAGGGCTACGATAGCCGCAGCGCCGTCTCTGTTCCCATTGTTGCAACTCCCTTAGTTTTCAGGCGCCGGGCGAATGCATCGCGCCCTCGCCTGAACCCCTCTGCCCCGCCAATGAATCATTTAGGGCACCCCCTCGGTGTCAAATTTCCAACAGCGCCTGATTCGTTCCAGCCCAAGGGGATATACTGGGAGCAGCCTCCCAGGCAACACTGCGGGATGAGCCGGAACCGGCGCTCCCGGAGCATTGTTTCAGCCAATAGTCGCAAGCCAAATTTCAACTCTGGCTACTAAATATTGTGTGCAATTTAGATAGTTCCACCGTATACTGGGCCGTTACGCATTAGGAACTCTCCATTGGAAACCATGCAAGCATGGCGGCGGTGGTGGCAGCCTTTCTAAAGCTGAGCCGTCCGATTTCGTTCGATGAGGTGTATCTTGCTGAAATTAAAAAAGGTAGAGCTGCTTGGCTTCAAGTCCTTCGCTGACAAGACGGAAATCAGCTTCAACGGCGAGGGGATAGCTGCGGTCGTGGGGCCGAATGGCTGTGGCAAGTCCAATATCAGCGACGCCATCCACTGGGTGCTGGGAGAACAGTCCGCCAGGACCCTGCGCAGCGGCCGGATGCAGGACGTGATATTCAACGGCACGCCGGGCCGCAAGCCCACCGGTCTTGCCGAAGTTCGCCTCACGCTGCTGGATCCCGACTGGGCGCAAAACTCTGCGGCTGCGGAGCAACGTCCTGCGGAGGGAGGGCTTGCCAGCCGCTATACGGAGGCGGGCGAAGGCATCATCACCGTGGCGCGCCGGCTGTTTGCCTCTGGGGAAAGCGAGTATCTGCTGAATGACCGCGTCTGCCGCTTGCGCGACATCCACGAGTTGTTTCTGGGCACGGGCTTGGGACCCGATTCCTACGCCATCATCGAGCAAGGCCGCATCGGCCAGATCCTGAGCGCCAAGCCCTACGAGCGGCGGGCGCTCATTGAAGAAGCCGCTGGCGTCACCAAGTTCAAAGCCCGGCGCAAGCTGGCCTGGGCCAAGCTGGAGTCATCCAAACAGAACCTGGCGCGGGTGAATGACATACTGGAGGAGGTGTCGCGGCAGCTCGGCTCTTTGCAGCGGCAGGCGGCGCGGGCCCGGCGCCACCAGGAGTTGCGCCAGCAGATGCAGGCGCAGTTGCGCACGCTGCTGGTTGGCCGCTACCGCCAGAAAGAGGAGGAAACCGCGCAAGCGGCTCTGGAACTGGGCCGGCACCGCGGCGCCGTGCGGGACCTGGCGGAGCAGATCGAGCAGCAGGAGGCCGCGCTTCACCAAGCGCATCAGCTGCTGGAGCGGCAGCAAGAGGAACTGCGCCGGGCCGCCGAAGAACGCGGAACGCTCCGCCTGGAAGCCGAGCGGCTGCGCGGGCAGATCGCCACGCAATCGCAGCAGGCGGTTTACCTGGCGCGCCGCGCCG
>DATMAF010000252.1:0-3605 GCA_035560315.1 Terriglobia bacterium
GCTTGCGGTTTGCCATCCGCGAGGGCGGCCGCACCGTGGGCGCCGGCGCCATCAGCGAAATCCTGCAATAACCGCAGGGAAAGAAGAACGATATGTTTGGCGAGCGCATACGAATCAGGTTGAAGGCATACGACCACCGGGTGTTGGATCAGTCCACGACCGAAATCGTGGACACTGCCAAGCGCACCGGGGCGCAGGTGGCCGGACCGATCCCGCTGCCGACCATCAAGAACAAATTCACGACGCTGCGCTCGCCGCACGTGGACAAGAAGTCGCGGGAACAGTTCGAGATGCGAACCCACAAGCGGCTGGTGGATATTCTGGAACCGACCCCGCAGACGGTGGATGCGCTGATGAAGCTGGACCTGCCGGCGGGCGTGGATGTGGAGATCAAAGCCTTCGGCAAGGAACATAAGTAGCCGCTGCGCGGCGGGAATGCGCTTGCGGCGGTTGCATCGCGGGGGCGGTTGAAACGTTCGGTTGCGGATAGAGCCATATGGTGAATGGAATTTTAGGCAAGAAGCTCGGGATGACCGAGATGTTCACCGACGACGGGGCCATGATCCCGATCACGGTGGTGCAGGCCGGCCCCTGTGTGGTGTTGCAGCGCAAAAGCAAAGCCAAGGACGGCTACGAGGCGGTGCAGTTGGGGCTGCTGGGAGACCGCCGCGTCAGACGGGTGAGCAAGGCGCAAGCCGGCCACCTCAAGAAGGCGGGCGTCGCACCGGTGCGGTTCCAGCGGGAAGTTGCCATCACCGAGGGAGATAGCGACACCAAGGTGGGCGATCCGGTCAGCGTCAGCCTGTTCCAGCCGAAGGAGAAGGTGCATATCGTTGGCCTGAGCAAGGGGCGGGGATTTGCGGGCCTGGTGAAGCGACATCACTTTCGCGGGGGGGCGGCCACCCACGGCTCGATGTTCCATCGCGCTCCCGGCTCCATCGGGGCCTCGGCATTCCCCTCCCGGGTGATCAAGGGCAACCGCGCCGCCGGCCGCATGGGAAATGCGCGCGTCACCGTGCGGAACCTGCAAGTGATGAAGGTCGATGCCGAGGAGAACTTGCTGTGGGTGAAAGGGAGCGTGCCGGGGCCAAACGGCGGCTACCTGATCATCAAGAAAGCGCAGCCGTAGCGCCACGAGGGACACGGAAGCAACACGATGCCAAGCGTGGAAATCAAGAATCTGGAAAACCAGGCGGTGGGCAGCCTGGAACTGTCCGAAGCGGTGTTCGGCGCCCCGGTCAATAAGAACCTGCTATATGAGGCGGTGCGGAACTACCTCAGCAACCGGCGGCGGGGAACGCACGCCACCAAGGTTCGTTCCATGGTAGCCGGCAGCGGCCGGAAGCTGTGGAAGCAGAAGGGAACGGGGCGGGCCCGCATCGGCAGCATTCGCTCCCCGCTGTGGCGGCATGGAGGGACGGTGCACGGGCCGGTGCCCCGCTCCTACGCCTACCGGCTGCCCAAGAAAATGCTCCAGGGAGCGCTGCGTTCCGCGCTATCGGCGAAGCTGGCGGAGCAGCAGATGACGGTGGTGGACGCCTTCCGGCTGGAGAATCACAAGACCAAGGGGTTGCGGGCAATTCTGGACCGCTTCGACGGGGAGTGCTCGGTGTTGCTGGTGGACCTGCCCGGCAACCAGAATCTGGAGCGGTCGAGCCGGAACCTGGCGGGCGTGGAGCTGCTCACCAACCGCGAGCTGCATCCCTACCACCTGCTGAAATACAAGCGGCTGATGATCTCCAAGCCCGCGGTGGAAAAATTGCAGGAGGCGCTCCAGCCGTGAACCTTCATCAGATCATCCTGCGGCCCATCATCACCGAGAAGGGCCTGGCCGCCAAGGACGAGCGCCGGACGCTGTGCTTTGAGGTGCATCCCGACGCCACCAAGACGGAAGTGAAGGAAGCCGTGCAGAAGCTGTTCAAGGTGAAGGTGGAGTCGGTCCGCACCGCCAACTTTGAAGGCAAGATGCGCCGGCGGGGGCGGACCACCGGGCGGCAGCGCGACTGGAAGAAGGCTTACGTGCGGCTGAAAGCCGGCGAAAAGATGATTGAGTACGCGGAGAAATCCTGAGCCGCGGGACTGTTTTCCCAGGGAACCGATTATGGCCATCAAGACATTTCGGCCGACAACGCCCACGCGGCGCTTTCAAACGACCCTCTCCCGCGAGGAGTTGAGCCGCGAGGGGCCGGTCAAGTCGCTGCTGGAACCCCGTCCGCGCACCGGCGGGCGCGATGCGCTGGGCCGCATTGCCGTGCGGCATCGCGGCGGGGGACACAAGCGGCAGTACCGCGTCATCGATTTCTTGCGCAACAAGACCGGGATTCCGGCCAAAGTGGCGGCGATTGAGTACGATCCCAATCGCTCGGCCCGGATTGCCCTGCTGCATTATGCCGACGGAGAGAAGCGGTACATTTTGCAGCCCGTTGGCCTGACCGTCGGGATGACCATTGTTTCCGGACCGGACGCCGACATTCTGGTCGGCAACGCGCTGCCGATCAAGAACATCCCGGTGGGAACCACCATTCACAACATCGAACTGCGGCCCGGCAAAGGGGGGCAGCTGGCGCGCAGCGCGGGAGCCGCGGCGCAGTTGGTATCGAAGGAAGACGGCCAGGCGTTGCTGAAGCTGCCCTCGGGAGAAATTCGCCGCACCTCGGTCGAGTGCATGGCCACCATCGGACAGGTCGGCAATCTGGATCATGAGAACGTTTCCATCGGCAAGGCCGGACGAAAGCGCTGGCTGGGGCGGCGCCCGGCGGTGCGCGGCGTAGCGATGAACCCGGTGGACCATCCGCATGGAGGCGGGGAGGGCAAGACCTCCGGTGGGCGTCATCCGGTGACCCCCTGGGGCCAGCCGACGCGGGGCTACAAGACGCGCCGGAACAAGCGCACCGACCGGTTCATTGTGTCGCGCCGCAAGGGCCGCACCCAGCGCTAAGCGCCGGGCGGTGAGCTGGAAAGGGAGGAGGAGAAGGAACCGTGGCTCGCTCATTAAAGAAAGGCGCCTTCATCGATGGCCACCTCCTGGAGAAAATCGAGGAGCTCAACCAGAAGAATGAGAAGAAAGTGATTCGCACCTGGTCGCGGCGTTCCACCGTCCTGCCGGAGATGGTGGGGCACACCCTGGCGGTGCATAATGGGAAGAAGTTCATTCCGGTTTACGTGACCGAGAACATGGTGGGGCACAAGCTGGGCGAGTTTGCCCCCACGCGGACCTTCCGCGGACACTCCGCCAAGGGGGCCGCTACGGAAAAGACCGGGGGCGTGCCCGGAGCCCCGGCGGCTCCCGCCACCCCGGCCGCGGCGCCCAAGCCTTCGTAACCGGAAGTGGATGAGGCAGGTAGGGAAGATGGAAGCCAGAGCAGAAGCCAAATATGTGCGTTCTTCGCCGCGCAAAGCGCGCCTCGTGGTGGATCTGATTCGCGGCCGGGACGCCGGAGAGGCCATGAGCCTGCTCCGCTTTACCAAGAAGCGCGTCGCCAAGGAAGTGGAAAAGGTGTTGCGCTCGGCCATCGCCAACGCCGAAGGCAAATCCGAAACGGTGGACGTGGATGATCTTTACGTCTCGGAGGCCTATGCCAACGACGGCCCGCGCGGGCGGCGCA
>DATMAF010000253.1:0-2281 GCA_035560315.1 Terriglobia bacterium
GGTGAATACCTCTTCAACCAACTGCGACGGCACCGCGCCCAATAGCCGCAGCACCGCCGCGCCTTCCAGTTTCGCGCCGAAGGCGGCCATGGCCTGCTCCAGGCGCGAGAGCGCATCGCGGAGGCTGCCGCCCGCCGATGCCGCCAGCGCCGCCAGCGCCTGCGAATCGGCCTGCACGTTCTCTGCGGCGCAGATCTTTTCGAGCTGCCCCAGAATCTCGGCGAATGTCGCGGCGTGGAAGCTGAAGTGCTGGCAGCGCGAAAGGATGGTCTCCGGCAGTTCGTGCAGCTCCGTGGTCGCCAGGATAAAGACCACGTGCGGCGGCGGCTCCTCCAGCGTCTTCAGCAGGGCGTTGAAGCCCTCGGTGGTGATCTGGTGGGCCTCGTCGATGATGAAGACCTTATAGCGGTCGCGGGCCGGGGAGTAGCGGACGTTCTCGCGCAGCTCGCGCATGGCGTCGATGCCGCGATTGGAGGCGGCGTCGATCTCGATCACGTCGACGGAGCGGCCCAACGCCACCTCGCGGCAGGAGTCGCACTCGCCGCACGGCTCTTCGACCAACCCGCCCGGCGGGGCCTGGTGGCAGTTGAGCGCCTTGGCCAGCAGCCGCGCCATGGTGGTCTTGCCGACGCCGCGCTGCCCGGAGAAGACGTAGCCGTGCGCCACGCGGTTCAGCCGCAGCGCATTTTGCAGCGTCTGCGTGATGTGGCGCTGGCCGATCACTTCCGAGAAGCGCTGCGGCCGCCATGTCCGTGCGATGACTTGGTGCATGGGTCGGGACTCGCGATCCGGGACTCGTAATTTCTGTGCGCCGACGGCCGAGTCCTCGAATCCCGATTCCCGGCCTTCGCGGAGCGACCATCGGGAGCGCAGCGCACTGCCCCCACGCAGTGGGCCAGAGTTCGGGAACACTGTGGCACACGGGAGGTCCCGCTACCGTTGCTTCCTTCCGGACCTGGCGGGGTTTGCGGGTTCCTGTTGCACAGGGCCCGAACTCTGATGTGCTGCGCACGCCATTGCGCTGCTCGCTGGACCGCTCGTCGCGGACTGCGCAGGAGCCTGACGCACGCAATGCGGGAGAAAAGCTCCCGATTCATGGTAGCACCCCGCCGTCGGGACAGGCAACGAAGCGAAGGACCTGCGGTTCGTCTTGCGGTTCGTTCTGCCGCTCCTTTTGTGGGTATGCTACTGTTACCGGCACACATCCCGTTGCGGAGGAATGGATGAATCCCGGCGAGGCCAAGGCACTCGCACGCGGCCTGTTCCTGAAGGCGCTGCCGCACCTGGCGGTGGGGCCGCGAATGAAGCAGATGGTGCGCCTGCGCGACGGTGTGCTGGAAATCGCCAGAGACCGCATCCGGCTGCCTCCGGGCCGCCCCGTGCGGGTGGTGGCCATGGGCAAGGCGGCCATTGAGATGACGCACACGCTGGCCGAGATACTGCCGCACGTCCCCCTGCGCGGCGTGGTGGCCGCACCCGCGCTGCCCAAACTTCCGCTTCCGGGTTTCGAATATTTTGCCGGCGGCCACCCCTACCCCAACGAGGAAAGCTGGCGCGCCGCCGAAGCCGCGCTCGCGCTGCTGGCGAATGGCCACCTCACGCAGGACGATCTGGTGATCTTCCTCATCTCCGGCGGCGGCTCCGCGCTCTTTGAGATGCCCTGGGAACCCAGCGTTGCTGCGGGAGTGGCTCCGGGAGATGCCATCCCCCGGATTGCACTCCAACAGGTGCGGCAGTTTTACGAACTGCTGGTTACCGGCGGAATGAACATTCAGGAGATGAACACCCTTCGGAAGCGCTTCTCGGCGGTCAAGGGAGGGCGCTTGGCGGCGGCTGCCTGGCCCGCTCGCCAGATGACTCTGTACGTGAGCGATGTGCCGGGGCAGGCTTCCTCCCTGGTCGCCTCCGGCCCGACCTGCCCGGATGACAGCAATTGGGGGGACTGCAACGACATTCTTAGCCGGTATGATCTCTGGGGAAAGCTCCCCGCCAGCTACCGGACCCTCTGGGAATATGGGAAAGCAGAGGAGACTCCGAAGCCGGGCGATCGTTGTTTTGCCCGCAGCGCGTATTTTTGTTTGTTGTCGAACACGGACGCGGTGGAGCAACTCGCAGAGTTGACGGAAGCGGCCGGCATCGTCGCGGAGATCGACACGCGCTGCGACGACTGGCCGTATCAGAACGCCGCCGATTATTTGCTGGAAAAACTGGCGCAATTGCGCCGGGACAATCCCGGCAAGCCGGTGGCCATCATCAGCGGGGGAGAGTTGCGCTGCCCGGT
>DATMAF010000254.1:0-4170 GCA_035560315.1 Terriglobia bacterium
ACTGCTGCGCTTTTTCGGGGAATACCGCATCGAGAGCGACGCCCAGACTTCCGCCGCGCCGCCCGTCTAAACGAAGACGGTGCCATCCCGATCCCTTCCCTGTGAGGAACTCCCGCATGACTGAATCGCAATTTCCCAAGCTCGTGGAATTGATGGCGCGCCTGCGCTCGCCCGATGGCTGTCCCTGGGACCGCGAGCAAACCTACGACACCATCAAGCCGTTTTTGCTGGAGGAGACCTACGAGGTGGTGGATGCCATTGCGCGCCGCGACTGGGACGAGCTGGCCAGCGAACTGGGCGACCTGCTGCTGCAGGTCGTCTTTTTTGCGCAGATGGCCGCCGAAGAAGGTCATTTCACGATTGAGGATGTCATCGAGCGCATTCATACCAAGATGGTGCGGCGGCACCCGCACGTTTTCGGCGACACGAAGGCCGACACCGCCGCCGACGTCCTGCGCAACTGGGAGAAGCTGAAGGCCGAAGAGAAGAAGCAGCAACTGGCCGAGCGGGGCAAGGAATACCAGCCACCCCAGTCGGTGCTGGAGGGCGTCTCCTCCAGCATTCCGTCGGTGATGGAGGCCTACCAGTTGAGCTCCCGCGCGGCGCACGTCGGTTTCGACTGGAAGCGCCTTGAAGACCTCTTTGAGAAGATGCGCGAGGAGATGCGGGAGCTGGCTGCGGAAGCGGCTGCGGCCGGCGCCGCTTCGGCGCGGGAGAATGGGGCGGATGCGGCCTCCGGCGGGCTGGGCAATAACTCGGCGCGCTACGCCGCGCTGGAAGACGAGATCGGCGACCTGCTCTTCACCGCCGTTAATGTGGCGCGCTTCCTGAAAGTCGATCCCGAAAGCGCCCTGCGCAAGACCAACCGCAAGTTCCGCCATCGCTTCCAGTGGATGGAGCGGGAGCTGGCCCGCGCCGGCAAGTCCCCCCGCGACGCTTCCCTCGAAGAGCTCGACGCCCTCTGGTCCCGCTCCAAGCAGATTGCCCCGCCGGAACGGTAGGCCTTTCGGCCGGTGCGCTTGGAGGCAGGCCACAATGCCCGCTCCGCGGAGGGCCGGAATGCCGGCGGCGGTGGAGTAGAATATCCCGTCATGCCTGCTAGTGATGCCATCGTCATACGGCATTGCGCGACGCTGGAGGAGTACCAGCAGTGCGTGGCGCTGCAGCGCGCCGTGTGGGGCTGGGACGACGAAGACCTCATCCCGCGGCGCTTCTTCGTGGTGGCGAAGAAAATTGAAGGCCAGGTCATCGGCGCCTTTGAGCCCTCGGGAAAGATGATTGGATTCTGCCTGGCGGTCCCGGCGTTTCGCGGTGACGTGCGCTACCTGCATTCGCACATGCTGGCGGTGCTGCCGGAGCATCGCCGCGCGGGCGTCGGGCGGCGGCTGAAGCTGGAGCAGCGGCGCGACGCGCTGGCGCGGGGCACCCGCCTGATCGAATGGACCTTCGACCCGCTGGAGTGGAAGAACGCCGCGTTCAACCTGAACCGGCTGGGCGCCATCGCGCGCCGTTACGTCCCGAACCTGTACGGCATCAGCTCCAGCCCGCTGCATCGCGGGTTGCCCACCGACCGCCTCATCGCCGAGTGGTGGCTGGACTCGCCCCGCGTCGCGGCTCTGGCCGAGGGGCGCGCCGTCCCGGAGCCAGCGTTCCAGCGGGAGATTGCGATTCCACTTGACATTCTGGACGGTTGTGGTACAAACCGGGAGCGTGTAACAGTATTGCAACGGGAACTGCGCCGCCAGTTCGAAGCCGCGTTCGGGGAGGGGCTGGTGGCGCTCAGCCTGGGGATGTCTGGCGGGACGGGGATGTATCGGCTGGGCCCTTTTCAGCCGGCCGGGTGAACGGGGATCCTTCGATAAGGAAGTTCTCTCCGCAAAGAGCGGTAGCCCAGTTCTTCCGGAAAGCCTGGTAAAAACCCGCGCGGGTAGCTGTATTGCAGCCGCCTCCGCCATCGCGGGTGGTTCGCCTTCCTTGCACTCATCCGGGCGTTCCGGTTGCCGGACGAACGTGTGAGGGAGGGTCCGTGCATTCCAGAGCGCTAACGACCCCTTCGCTGGTTTTTCCGCGCCCGCTCCCGCCGGTGGCGAAGGTCTTCTTCTGTGCCTTGCTGCTCGTTTTGCTGACGCGGCTGCCGTTGATGCCGCAGCACCTCTACAACTTTGATTCAGTAAACCTGGCCCTGGCGATGCGGGAGTTTGATCCGGCGCGGCACCAGCCCCAGCCTCCCGGCTACCCCTTTTTCGTCGCGGAGTCCCGCTTGACGGCGCTGCTGCTGCCCGATCCGGTGCAGACCTTTCACGCGCTGAAGATTCTGATCAGCGCTTTGTCACTCGGCCTCCTCTATTGGACGGGCCGGGAACTGTGTTCGGAACGCGCGGGGCTGGCGGCGGCCGGATTGCTTTTCGTCCATCCGGTGTTCTGGTATAGCGGCTTGACTTCGCCCTTGCGTCTGCACGCCGCCCTGTTTTCTTTACTGGTGGCGCTGTTTTGCTGGCGAGCCCTGCGCGGGCGGCCGGAGTCTTTCTATGCGGCTTCGCTGGCGCTGGGTCTGGGAGCGGGATTTCGCCCGACGCTCCTGCTGACGCTGCTTCCCCTGTGGGCCTGGTGCGCCTGGAGCACCCGCAACGGGAAGACCATTCTGCGGGGAGCGGCCTTGCTGGCGGGCTGTTGCGCGCTCTGGGTTGCTCCCCTCGTCTGGGCGTACGGAGGGCTGGTTCAGACGTGGAATTCCTTTCTGGGTTATCTCCTCTTTCACAGCCAAAGCGCCGCCGCTCTCGCCGGGGAGCCGTTATTCCAATGGAGGCGGATGATCGGCAGAACGGTTCTGTGGAACGGCCTGGGCGTTGTGCCCCTGTTTTTCCTGGCGCCCTTTGCCTGGCGGGCCGGGAACGGTCAGGGCCGGGGTCTGCCTTTTCGCTTCCTGGCCGTCTGGTTCCTTCCCCCCTTTTTGTTCAATCTGCTCGTTCACGTGGGAGCCCCCGGCCATACCTTGACAACGGTGCCGGCCCTCTGCCTGGCGGGCGGGATGTTGGTGGACGCTGTTTCGCGGGACAAGCCAGAAGGAACCGGGGCGCGCCGGGCCGGATCGCTCTGGCTGGCGGCCCTGCTATGGAGCACCGTTATATTCTTCTGGCCCCGTGCTGTCCCGCAGGCGGCTCCCACCACCGCGTTTCGCGGCTGGGCCTCCGTGCGCGACGCGCTGTCCATCGGTTCCTACGAAACCTCGTATGCCAGAGTCCGATACCGCGAACAGAAAACCGCTGATACATTATCCCAAATCCGGCGGCTGAAATCGGAGAGGGACGCTCCCGTGGTTCTCATCTGGAGCGGGAATGAAACTCCGGTCTGGCGAAAGCTGGCGTACTACTTTCCTTCCGATCCGGTGTATGAACTGATCGGCGCGCCGGATCGCCGCGGCTTGGCGCAAGCCGCCCGGCGCTGGCGCGGCAACCTCCTCCTGGCGTCGTACGAGGCTGCCGAATCGGTGCGGCTGCCGGTTCCCGTTGGCGCCCGGCTGATCTGGATCCTACCGCCGCGGGAGGTGGAACGCTTGCGGCAAACGGCGCCGCTGCGCTCCGCCTTCCCGGTTCACTATACCGATCTCGGGCCGTCAGCGGATTCGATTCGGCTGGGGGAGTTTGAGTTCTACCCGCAGGAGCCGGAGTCGGCGGCTGCGGAAGCGGGCGGCGAGACTACGGAGCGCTAGCGATCCATCCGCCGCCCACCACCAGATCGTCCTGGTAAAAGACGGCGGCTTGGCCGGGCGTGATGGCGCGCTGGGGTTCGTCGAACTCGACCCGCACGCCGCCGGGTTCCACATGCAGTGTCGCCGGGGCGGGGGAGTGCTGGTGGCGAATCTTCACGGCCGCCCGCAGGCGGGACGGCGGGCAATCAAAGGCAATCCAGTTGAGTCCCCGCACGCGGCAGCTCCGGCCATAGAGCTGGTTCTCCGCGCCGACGATAACCCGTTGCGTTGCGGCATCGATGGAGAGGACGTAGAGCGGCGTGCCAACCGCCACTCCCAGCCCCTTGCGCTGCCCCACGGTAAAGCGGTGCACGCCCGGATGACGCCCGAGTACGGCTCCCTCCGAGGAGCAAATTTCGCCCGCGGGAAGCGTTGCCGGCAGGCCCTGCTCCCGCCGGTAGGACTCCACAAACTGCGCGGTG
>DATMAF010000255.1:0-2972 GCA_035560315.1 Terriglobia bacterium
GGGCGTCGGGCCCGTCAGGACATAGTAATCAATCTCGCCGGCGGAAGCGCCGAGCGTCAGGACTCCCGTATTGCCCTGGTCCAGGTCAAACAGGGTGTCCGCCGGATTGTCGAAAAACAGACCGTAGGCCTGCCCGTTCCACAGGCCATAGAAAAACGGGATGCTGATATAGAGCGGATCGGTGAATTCTCCGTATCCGGGGCTGTCGGCGTTGTGCATGGCGATGACGCGGCCCCGCCGGTTGATGGGCCCACCCCGGGCTCCCAGTCCGAAGTACGCCTCTCCGGCATGCGCCACCTTTTTGATGGCGATCTGGCCTGTTTCCGTGTTCCATACGATGCCGCCCGGCACGTCCTCCGTAACGACGCTTTGATCGGAGCGCAGCACGATCACCTGAAAGGGCTGCTTCCGGACGGCCACGACCGCCCGGGGGGATTGCATGAGAAGGGCCTCCGGAGAATCCAGGAACTGCACCGCGGTGGGCGCGATTGCGGAGGAGATCACTGCGCCGGTGGGCACGCGGGACAGCGAGCCATAGGGATTGAGACGCACGCGCACAATGTCGTCCGCCAGAAACTCCACGCGCGCCACCACTCCTTGTTCGAGAGTCAAATCGGCCGCTGTGCTGCTGGTGGATACCTGCAACACGTTGCCGGCCTGCCCCGTGGCACCCTCCACCCCGGGCGCGAGCTGCAGCCACATGCCAGCAAGCGCCGCCAGGCACCAGAGCAGCCGCCTCCGTGGCTCAGGGGACGACATAGCGGAATACACCTCCCCCTTCCGTGCCGGCGTACACCGTTTTGTAGTCTCCCGGGCTCAGCGCCAGCGAGGTAACGTTGGTGTGGAACATGGAGCCCCCGAGAGGAGCCCAATGGTTTCCGCCATCGACGCTCTCGAAAACTCCCTGAATCGTGCCGGCGTATAACACCTCCGGCTGCAACGGATTGATGGCCATCGCCAGGACCGTCAGCGTTCCAATCCCTTCGGACGCCACCGACCAGCTATCCCCTCCATCGGCGCTCTTGATGACGCCAAAATTGGTGCCGGCATAGAGAATCGAAGGGTTCTGCGGATTCACCGCCATCGAGAGAACAAAGGGCTGAATGGTGCGGCGATCGGCCGGGTTGGTCCACGTCGCTCCCCCGTCGCGGCTGGCCATGATCCCCTGCCCCAGTGTTGCGGCGTATACCTGGGAGGAGTTCTCGCCAATCCCCACGTCATTGAAGGGAGTCCCTGCCAATGCCGGGAGAAGCCGCGAAAAGCTTTCCCCGGCATCGCTGCTCTTGAAGATTCCGTGGTGATCGACGATGGCATACACCACATTGGGGTCAAAGGGATCCACCCTCACGCGACGCAGCACGGGCGCTGGTCCGCCGCTGCCAGAGGTTTCTCCGCTCCCTCCGGGCTCCTCGGGAAGCCCGGCGCCGATCCGGCGCCAGGTTGTTCCGTCATCGGTGGAACAAAACAGCGCGGCGCCCGATCCCGCATACAGCTTCCCGCCGGGCCCGATGGCCAGAAAAGTGATCTCTGCCGCCGGTCCCTCCAGCGGCTCCCACGCCCGGCCCGAATCGGACCGAAAGATGCCGCGATCTCCGGTAGCCGCCAGCAACCGTCCGGGCGCGGCGGCGCTGCTCACCACGGAGGTAACCACCAGACTGCCCAGCCCTTCATTAAAGGGGGCCCAGTTTTCCCCATCGAGGCTGATCAGGACGCCAGAGCCGTTCGTTGCGGCAAGCAGCGCCCCGCCAGAGGAATCCATCGCAAGCTGCGTCACTGCTCCGCCGTCTGCCCCCAGAACCGGCATGGCGCTCCAGGTGTGTCCCTCATCGGAACTGCGGAAAAGCCCGGCGCCATCCAAAGCGGCGATGATCGTTCCGCTTTCGGGATGGATCATCAGAGCATAGATGTTGCGGGGCGGCAGTCCCCCGCCGGCATAGCTCCAGGACGTTCCTCCGTCCTGGCTGCGGTACAGGGAGCCGGCGCTGCCCCCGACCAACATGCGGCGGCGATCGCGGGGATCCATGAGGAAGGAAAAAGCGAAGTGAACCTTCTGACCCAGCTGCCGCCAGCTGTTTCCTCCATCCGTGGTTTTGACCACGCCGTCGGAGGTTCCGGCGTACACCACGCCGCTGTTGACCGGGTCGGCCTGCAACGAGAGAATTACTTTATCCTGCAACCCGACGCTTCGCCAGCTTTCCCCGCGATCCACGCTCTTGAAGACTCCGCCGGTGAGCGAGCCGGCATAGAAAACGTTGGGGTCGGCGGCGTCGGCAGCCAATCCGCGCACGAACAGCGACATCCCGCTGGAGCGCTGCTGCCAGCCGTTGGTATCGTCAAAGGTATAGAGACCCTGGTAGGGAATCCCGACAAACAAAGTGCCCGGAGTGGCTGAATCGACGCCCAGGGGAGAGAATCCGCCCGAGGAGGGACCTCCCGGAAGCGGTTCCCACGAAGTACCTTGATCGCGGCTGCGATAGACTCCGCCACCGGCCAGGGCCGCGAACACCGTCTGGCTGCCGGGGTCCACCAGGACCTGCGCGACCACCCCGGAAGGCAACCCGGCCCGGGCTTGCGACCAGCTCTGGCCGCCGTCGGAGGAGAGAAACACGCCATCGTCGGTGCCGGCGTAAATCCGGCTGGTATTGCGCGGGTCCACCGCCAGGGAAGCCGCAAACCGCGCCGTGAGTGCGTTCTCGATCCGCTCCCACTCCGAGCCGGAGTTGGTGGACCGCAGAACGCCATTGCCCGCCGTTCCCAGATACAGGATCCAGGGCTGGTCGGGGTCGATCGCCAGGCTGAGGGCGTCGGTGTGCCCCGGCCGAAGGTCAAACCACTCTCCTGCCGCGTTGTCGGTGGCAAACAGCCTCCCGCCGGAGGTGAGCGCATAGACCCGGTTGGAAAACAAGGGAGACACCTGGAGGAACCGGATATCCTCCGTGGCGGGAAGACCGTTGGAAGCCGCGAAGAAGTTC
>DATMAF010000256.1:0-9203 GCA_035560315.1 Terriglobia bacterium
CCTGTCTCGGGCCCCGGTTTGAGGGCGAGGATACCGAAGACCATCCGCACATTCTTCTTGATCTGGGGCTGGACTCGCTCTTTCTGCCGGAAGAGGCAGAGGAGGGAACCGATGCCGGGGCGCTGGCGGAGGCCCTGGAGGGCATGGCCGGAACCTGCTACCGTGATAACATCGCGCAGTTGCTGAGCTATGCCAAAAAGCTGGAGGAAACGCTCCCGGTCGCCCGCCGCCTGCTGTGGTCCTCTTCCGGGGAAGATCTCGCCGCCCGCATCCAAGCCGCGTATAGTTAATCCGGAGGGAGGCAGAGAGGTGAAGTTCCTGTTTTCACTTGCGAATGTGTTTCTGCTGTTACTGCCTGGAACGGCAAACGATCAGACCCGTTCCGACTAGCCACCATCTATTCAAGCCTCACTGGACAAGAACTATCCGGGATGGTTTTTCCCCGACTTCGACCCTGACTACGTTGCACTTCTCAAACGTGTCGGAATGTATCCCAACCTGGTCTTTGGGGATTATGACGGCGACGGCTGCAAGGCCTGCGCGTTCCGGCTTGCCTGCGACGACCAAGCTCGAATGTTGGTCTTTCTTGCTAGAGAAAGAACTTTCCTTGTTTCTGCCATCAAGTCATACCCTGACATTTCCTATTTCCGGTGGACTAACTTGTTTCCGCACAAGAAGGGGGGAGTAGGAATATGATTGAAAGTCAGGGAAGCAGTTCGTTTTTCAGTACGACGCTTTTCTGGAAGTCTTCGACGGTAAGGCAGCCGTATCCTACCTAGTTGAAGACAAACGATTCCGCACAGTAATCACGGCTGATCGAAGCTCTGTCAAACGAGGCGAAGGCAAAACGGACTACCGGTCGGTGAGGGCGGCGACGCCGGGGAGGGTCTTGCCGGCCAGAAACTCCAGCGACGCGCCGCCGCCGGTGCAGACGTGGCTGACCTTGTCGGCCAAGCCGGCCTGAGTCAGCGCGGCGATGGAGTCTCCGCCGCCCACAATGCTGGTGCCCCGCACGCTGCTAACGGCCTGCGCCATCAGGAGGGTCCCCTGGGCGAACGGGGCGATCTCAAAGATGCCCATCGGTCCGTTCCAGACCACCGTTTGCGCGTTGACGATCATGGCCTTATAGAGCCGCGCTGTCTCCGGGCCGATATCCACGCCCACCCAGTCATCGGGGATGGGCACCAGCGTGCCGTCCACGTGAGCCGTCTTGGCATCGGCGGCGATGCGGTCGGCCACCACGTGGTCGCCGGGCAGTTCCAGGTTCCAGCCATTGTCCTTGGCCTGCTCCAGCAGTTGCGCAGCCAGCGCCACTTTGTCCTCCTCCACCAGCGACTTGCCCGTGGCCAGCCCCTGCGCCCGCAGGAAGGTGTAGGCCATCGCCCCGCCGATCAGCAGGCTGTCCACTTTGGGCAGCAGATTCTGAATGACCTCGATTTTGTCGGAGACCTTAGCCCCGCCGAGCAGCGCCACAAAGGGCCGCTCCGGCTCGGAGGTGGCCTTGGTGAGGTAGGTCAGCTCCTTTTCCATCAGAAGGCCGGCAGCGGCCTGTTTGAAATAGGGGATCATGCCGACGGTGGAGGCGTGGGCGCGGTGCGCTGCGCCGAAGGCATCATTCACATAAATCTCGGCCAGACGGGCAAGCTGCTGGGCAAACGCGGGGTCATTGGCTTCTTCCCCCGGATGGAAGCGGAGATTTTCAAGCAGCAGCACCTCGCCGTCCTGGAGCGCGTGGGCGGCCTGCTCCGCCGCCGGACCGACGCAGTCTTCGACAAACCGAACCGGCTTGCCGAGCAGCCGGGCCAGATGATCCGCCGCCGGCCGCAGGCTCATTTGGGGATGGGGTTTGCCCTTGGGACGGCCCAGGTGCGAGGCCAGGATGAGCCGCGCGTTGTGCTGCAAGGCGTACTGGATCGTCGGCAGGGTCTGGCGGATGCGGGTGTCGTCGGTGATCTTGGCCCCATCCTGGAGCGGAACATTGAAATCGACGCGCAAAAAGACGCGCTTTCCGGCGAGCGAGAGATTGCGGATCGAGAGCTTGGGCATGGGTCGTTTTCCTGGACGGCAGCCGTGGCGCGCGGCCCCGGCTGCCGTGAAGGCGATGGCGGTTACAGGCCCTTGGCGGCAACGAACTTGATCAGGTCGCGCACGCGGCAGGAGTAGCCCCACTCATTGTCATACCAGGAGATGACCTTGACGCAGTTGCCGCCAATGACGCGCGTCAGCGGAGCGTCAAGGATGGAAGAACGCTCGTCGCCGCGGAAATCGGCGGAAACCAGTTCGGAGTCCGAATAGCCCAGGATGCCTTTCATCGGCCCGTCGGCGGCCCGCTTCATGGCGGCGTTCACTTCCTCCACGGTGGTCGATTTTTCCACGAAGGCAACCAGGTCCACGACGGAGACATTGGGCGTGGGGACGCGCATGGCAAAGCCGTCCAGCTTGCCCTTGAGCTCCGGGATCACCAGATGCAGCGCCTTGGCGGCGCCCGTGGAGGTGGGAATCATGGAAAGCGCTGCGGCGCGGGCGCGGCGCAGATCCTTGTGCGGCAGATCCAGCAGCCGCTGGTCGTTGGTGTAGGAGTGGATCGTGGTCATCGACCCGCTGCGGATGGTGAACTGATCGTGGACTACCTTGGCGATCGGAGCCAGGCAGTTGGTGGTGCAGGAAGCATTCGAAATGATGTGATGCTTGGACGGCTCGTAGGCCTTCTCGTTGACTCCCAGCACCAGCGTCACGTCCTCGTCGGTGGCCGGGGCGGAAATGATCACTTTCTTCACCCCCCCGCGCAGGTGCTTGTGGGCCTCGGCGGCCTTGGTGAACAGGCCGGTGGACTCCACCACGATCTGCGCCCCCACCGACTCCCAGTCGATCCGGGCGGGATCCTTTTCAGCGAATACGCGGATGCTCTTCCCGTCGACTCGAATGCAGTCTTTGCCGGCCTCCACGGAATTGCTCAGATTGCCGAGAATGGAGTCGTGCTTCAACAGATAGGCCAGGGTGGCCGGATCTGTGATGTCATTCACCGCTACAAATTCAATGTCCGGATCCGCCAGCGAGGCCCGCAAAATATTGCGGCCGATCCTGCCGAATCCGTTGATGCCTACCCGAATGCTCATGAGTCCTCTCCTGGTGCTTTCCTAAATTGCGATTCCCCAGCCAGCGGACCGGAGAAAAATTTTTTTGTTTCCGGCTAGCACCCCAAGGCCAGAAAAAAATGCTCACCCACAGGGGTGAGCATGAACGAAAAAAGAGAATTGTTTTGACGATACACAACCGTCAAAACTCGTTGTTTGGAGTGTATTTCTTCGCCGTATCCTTGTCAAGATTTTTTTCGGACAAAAAAATTCAATGCAAGTATTTATTTTTCAATGTGTTGCAATTGAGACAAAATGTGTAATTGTTATGAAAAATGGTATCGGCGCTCTCTGCACAGCCTCAGGAAACAGCTAAGATTTTTGACTCCAATTGGTTAGGTGTCGTTTAGATGCAAACGAATGAGCTCCATCCTCTCCGGGCGGTCAAATACCGGGATTGGAACGAATCGTTTGATAATCAAGCGAACGCCTCCAAAGGCCAGTCCCGAAAAGAAGGCGATCAGCAGAATAAATCCCGCCAGCGAAAAGACGGCCAGCATCAGACTTCCGGCGTTCTGTCCGGGAGGAGGAACATACTCGTTCCAGGTCACGTCCGCCTCGTAGCGGACCAACTGAAGCAACTGCTCGGTTGCCTCCAGCGAGGGGGCATCCAGAACGAAGGCGATCAAGTTTCCTTTGCGCTCCACGAAGAGCGTCCGGTCGGAGGGGCCCTGGCTCAGCGCAGGCAGCGATTGAAACTCCCGCAGCATCTTGGAGGCAAGCTGCGGGGTGGGGTAGCTGATGAGCAGCAGATGCATCGGCTGGTCGCCGCCCCGATTGTATTTCGCGGAGACCGCTTCCGCTCCCATGTCGAACCGCACTGCGGCGGGCGGGATGCGGTCCAGAGTTCGAGAGAAAGCGGCCGGACCGATTAAAAATTTCTGGGAAGCCGGGATCAATCCTTCGGTCGGCAGATACCCCGGCAAGGGAGGCAAGAGGCTTTCCGTGCCCTGGCTGGCAGGGATGCTGGCGCTCAGGGCCTCCGGCGCGGCGGCGGGCAAGCCGTCTCCACGCAGTTCCAGCACATAGGGTCCGCGCTGGAGCAGGAAGACTCCCCCGCCGCTTGCCGCTGGATCATTGCCCAGGGCGTGAAAGCGCATGCCCGGCTGGGACAAGAACGTGAACAGGCCATAACTGCCTGTGGCGTCTTCCAGTCGCCACAGGGTAGCAGTAAAGCCGTCGCCGGCCTTGGAGTACTGGCGGCGTTCCGCGCCGAGGAAACCGTATTCCCGGAAGACCGCGGCCGCATCGCCGGTTGCGGAGACAAGCTGCGGAATCGAGATCAGTTGAACCGCAGAACCTTCCCAGCCGCCAAATGCCGCCGGCAACCCCGCTTTCCCCGGAGCACCTAACGAAAGGCCAAGAAAAACGCTCAACAGGGCATTGCGCATCGGCTACCCCCTCGCTCTGGTTCTATGATACTCTTTCCCGCCGCGATTGGCCATGCGGCAAAGCGCCGCGCCGACAGCAACAGAAAAACGATCCACCCATATTAGACACCGTCAACAGCGGTTGCGATGCTACACTGGGATGAAATGGAAACGATGCCAACCGGGAAACCGACCGCATCTCCGGAGCCTCCGTGGCTGGTCATCCGGCACGTGGAACACGAACACATCGGGACGCTCGCCGCTGCGCTGGAGAGCGCGGGGCAGGCGTTCCGCTATCTGGATGTCTTCCGCGGCGCTGCCGTTCCAGACAATCCCGCCCGGTGGAGCGGCCTGATTGTGATGGGAGGGCCGATGGGGGTTTATGAAGCCGATCGCTACCCTTTTCTGGCCGCGGAGATGCGCCTGATCCGGCAGGCGGCCGAGCAATCGCTGCCGGTGCTGGGCATTTGCCTGGGATCCCAGTTGATTGCCGGGGCGCTGGGAGCGCGGGTTTATCCCGGGCCGCACAAGGAGATTGGCTGGTACCCGGTGCACGTGACAGCCCCCGCTGAAGACATCGCGCAGGAGATCCCTGCTTCCTTCCTGGCGTTCCACTGGCACGGCGACACCTTCGACCTGCCGCCGGGGGCCGTGCGTTTGTTCCGCTCGCCGCTGTATGAGAACCAGGGTTTCCGGTGGGGGGACAGTGTCTACGGCCTGCAATTCCACTTCGAGGTCAACGCCGCCATGATCTCGCAATGGCTGGAAGACCCCGGCTGCCGCGCTGAGATCGCCGCCGTGCCCGGGCTGGACCCCGGCGCCCTTTGGCGCGATACCGAACGCTACGCCCCTGCCCTGGAGCGTCTCAGTTTCCGCGTCTTTTCCAAATTCCTGGCTCTGGCGGCCCGCCATCGCAAGCCGAGTCCTGCCGCCTCGTAAGCCGCACCCCTTGGCCAGCCGGTGGCCGCATCGCCTAGCGCCCCCAAAAGGCGAAAAGCACCGCCGCCAGCAGGCAGCCAAACGACGCCGCATAATTCCAGCGCAACGGCTCGCCCAGGTAGAGATAAGCGAACACGACAAAGACCGTCAGCGTGATGCATTCCTGGATGATCTTCAGTTGATAGCCGGTGAAGTTGCCATATCCCAGTCGATTGGCGGGCACCTGAAAGCAGTACTCCGGCAGCGCCAGCAGCCAACTGGCCAGGATGGCGGCCACCAGAGGGCTGCTTCGGTACTTGAGGTGTCCGTACCAAGCGATGGTCATGAAGATATTCGAGAGGATCAACAAAAGCACTGTGGGCATAGCTCATCGTTTCGGGTGCTCAGGCGCCGGGAGCACGCGCACCCGATTCATTCGACTCCTTCTGTCGCTGCCTTGCTGCTTTCCCGGACTCCGCTTGAGGCTAGCATGACACCAGGCCGGATCCCCACTGCGGCGCTCCCCTACGAACTATGGCGCAATATTTGCCGGGCGATGGTCTGAAGCTGGATGTTCGAGGTCCCTTCGTAAATCGCTCCGATCTTGGCGTCGCGGTAGAGCTTCTCCACGGGGTAGTCCTTGACATAGCCATAGCCGCCGAAGAGTTCCACCGCTGCCGAACTCACCCGTTCCGCCACTTGAGCGCTGAAATACTTGGCCATGGCCGCTTCTTTGCGAAAAGCAAGACCCGTCTCACGCCGCCGGGCGGCGTTATAGACCATCAGCCGGGCGGCCTCCACCTGGGTGGCCATCTCGGCCAGTTGGAACTGCACCGCCTGGAACTCAGCAATCGGTTTGCCGAACTGCTGCCGCTGGTGGGCATAGCGAAGGGCATGGTCCAGCGCCCCTTGCGCCAGTCCCACCATCTGCGCCCCGATGCCGATGCGCCCTTCGTTGAGCGTTTCCATGGCGATTTTGTAGCCTTCTCCGACGCTGCCCAGGACATGATCGTTTGGGACGGAGCAGTCTTCCAGGAGCAGCTCGCAGGTCGAGCTGGCGCGAATCCCCAGCTTGTCCTCCTTGCGTCCTACGGACAACCCCGGAGTCTCCCGCTCCAGGAGGAATGCCGTGATGCCGCGATAGCCCGCCCCCGGGTTGGCATTGGCAAATACGAGAAACAGGCCCGCTTCGGCGGCGTTGGTAATCCAGAGCTTGCGACCCCGCAATAGAAAACGGCCCTGGCGGTCCTGCGCCACCGTCGCCAGCGCGAAGGCGTCGCTGCCCGCCCCGGCTTCCGACAGCGCGAAGGCTCCCACTGTGTCCCGCGCCAGCCGAGGCAGGAAGCGCTGCTTCTGTTCCTCCGTCCCCCAGCGCAGCACGGCTTTGTTCACTAGCGTGTTGTGGACGTCCACGATGACCGCCGCCGCCGGGTCCACAGCCGCCAGCTCCTCGATCGTCAGGAGGCAGTGGAAGAAACTGCTGCCCGCTCCTCCGTATCGTTCCGGAATCTCAATTCCCATCCACCCCAGCCGGAAGAACTGATCCAGTAGTTCCGGCGAAAACTCTCCCCGCTCGTCCATTTGGCGGACCAGCGGAGCAAGGCTCTCCCGGGCAACCGTCCGGACGCTGGAGCGGAAGAGTTCCTCTTCCTCGCTAAGCGCGCTCAGTGGGGGCGGCATTTTCGCGGATTATGCCGCAGAGCGAACGGGTTGTCAAAAAGCGAGGGGGGATGGCTCCGGGAGCGGGTTTTACCGCTCCCGGGTGGGCCTTCGGAAAGGGAAGGGAGAGTTAGCGGCGGCTGATGCCCAGCGGGTTGCGGCGCTTTTTCAGGTCCGCCAGCGTCGAGATGACCACGCCCGGCCCGCTGATCCCGTTCTCCTGGGCAAACTGGGTGTGGGCGAAGACGATCCTGCCACCCACCATCGTCATCTGCGGCTGCACGTGGCGCATCTGCTCGGGCGGGGTGGCCAGGAAGTCGCGGTCCAGCACCACCAGGTCGGCCAGTTTGCCCGGTTCGAGCGAACCGAGTTTCTCGGGGCGCAGCACGTAGTCGGCGCCGTTCTTGAGGAACTGGAGCAATTCCCGGTGGTTCAGGCGCTCCTGCGGCCCCCACACCCGGCCGTCGTTTCCCTTGCGGGTCATGAACTGCTCCAGATCCGTCCAGATGGGCCGGTCGCCGTCGGATTCATAGGACACGCTGACTCCGGCATCGAGCATGCTTTTCACCGGGGAGGGAAAAGTATGGGCCACTTTGTCGCCGTAGGTCTTGGCAAGCCCCGGAATGGAGTTCAGGCGGATATAGCAACTGAATTGCGCGCCCAGAGCGGCGGCGCGCTTGAGATCGGCCGGGTCCACCAGGAAGCAGTGATCCATGGCCCAGGTTTTGACATTGTTGCCCGGACGGCGGCTCAATTCCTCCATGACCGCCAGCACCATCTTCACGGTCCGGTCGCCGGCCACGTGGGTATTGGCCAGCCGCACCCCGGTGCGGGCCCCCACATCCAGCCACTCGCGAAAGTAGTTCCCGCTGATGGGCGCGCCCTTGGCGCCGCGATACTCGATGTCCAGATTGCACTGGCCGTTCGGCCACCAGGAGTCGATGCCGGAGAGCGTTGCCAGGCGCGTCACGCTGGAGCAGGCCCGGGTGCCAGCGCCGTCGATGGCGGATGGGGCGCTGGAGATGATCCAGCGCATCTCGGTGCCGGTGTTCATCATCTTGCCGATGGCAGGCAAGTGGGCTTCCAGGTCCTTGGTGGTGCCGAAGTAGCTCTCGGCTCCGTAGGGAATGCGCAGCGGCAGGTTGCCCTGATTCTCCAGCAGCTCAAAGGCCTTGATGGCGTAGTTCGGCATGCGGGTCACCAGGGTCGTAACCCCCTGCGCGATCATCTCATCGGCGTATTTTTTGTAAATGGGCGCGACGTTGGACGGCGGCGGCTGGGGGATGGCCGACAGCCAGAAGCGGTTGGCGGGGGCTTCGATGTGGCCCTCGGGGCGGCCGGCCGAGTCGATCCAGAAGCGGCCGTACTTCTTGATGAATTCCTCGTGCTGCGGGAAAACAGCGTCCCAGGCGGCGCTGTTGACCACGATGCCGTTGACGTTGGGCCAGGCCAGCGCCATCACCACCTTGTAATTGCGGGCGGCTTTGTCAATTTCCCAGCGGTTCAAGCCGTCGATCATCACCGCGATGTTGGGGTCGTTCAGGTCGTCGTTCATGCTGGCGAAGTAAATCCATTCGCCTTCCGGGATTTTGTGCTTGGCCAGCGTGCCGCGAATTTGGTTCAGCACGTCGTCGGTGGTTTTCACGGCCGCCCAATCGATGGGATAGGCCAGCAGCCCTTCCGGCCCGATGTCGCCTCCATAGGCGTTCTCGGCGTAGTCGTGAATATGGTTATGGGTGTCGATGATGCCGGGAATAACCGACCGGCCTTTGAGGTCGATCCGCCGGGTGTTGGGTCCCGCCAGCGCCAGCATCTGCGCGTTCGTGCCCACGGCGGCAATCTGCGCGCCGCGAACGGCGATCGCTTCGGCGATCGTGAAATGGGCGTCGACCGTCAGGATCCGGCCGTTGTGCAGGACCCAATCCGGCGCCTGCTGCGCGGCCAGCCGCTGGCCCGGCAACGTTCCGGCAGCCAGCAGCAGCACCACGCCCATGATTCCTCTGGTGCCCGCAGACAGCATTCGCATTGACTCCTTTCTCCCCGTCGGAAGATTCCGCTTGCCTATCGCGCCTCCATCGCCACACCCGGATTGCCCGCTGCTTCCGCTCCGCGGTTACCGGCG
>DATMAF010000257.1:0-5368 GCA_035560315.1 Terriglobia bacterium
CGATGCCGCGCACCAGGGCGCGCGCGATCAGGGAGTAGATGTAGCGGTCGGTGAGGACCACAAAACCCGCGCGCAAGGCGGGCACGATCTCGTTTTCCAGCCGGTCGGCGAAGTCCGTGGCATAGAACAACGTGGCGGTAATCCGCCCCAGGGTATTGCCCTCTTTGGCGCGCTTGATGCCGCGCCCGGCAAGGGTGGAGCGGCTCATGCCGGTCACCAGCACGGCATGGCCTTCCTGCTCCAGCCACGGCTTGAGGAGGTTGATCTGCGTCGTGCGGCCGACGCCATCGGTCCCCTCGATAACGATCAACTTGCCCGGCAGGTGGGAGAGGTCCATGCCCGGCAGCACGACTCCGTACGTCTCTCTCATGAAACCACCATCAGCCGCTTGGCGTGCTCCAGCTTGGCCTTCACCGCCTGGCGCATCTGCGCCTGCTGGACTTCGATCGGCAGCGTTGCGTCGATCACTTCCAGGCCGAATTCCGGCACCATCTTCTCGTACTCTTCGAGGATGCGCCCCTGAAAGATGCGGAAGCTCTCCTCGGGATCGTTGCTGAACTCCATATCCATGCCCGCCTCGTAATACTTCAGGCCGTTGCGGCCGATCAGGATGCGATTCATGGCCACTTCCAGCGGCACCCGGAAATAGAAGGCTATGGTGGGCTTTACGGCGAAGCGGTACAGCTCCCGCAGCCACTGGGGATCCATGCCGCGGACCCCGTCGCGGGCAAACGCCGTGTAGATGTAGCGGTCGCACAGCACCACTGCGCCGGCCTTGAGCAGAGCGGTGATGTTGCGTTCGCTGCGGTCGGCGAAATCGGTGGCGTGAATCAGACTGAAGGTGCAGGGCGTCAGAATCTGCTTTTTCTTGCCGCGCCGGGTGGTGCTGCGCACCAGGGGAGAAGAGTTCCACTCGCTGTAGACCACGCCGTAGCCTTCCGCGCGCAGCCATTGATGGAGGAGCTGCAACTGCGTCGACTTTCCGGAGCCGTCAATGCCCTCGACGACAAAGAGTTTGCCCGGAAAACGATGTTCGCCATACCGCTTCATGCTGCCAGAACCTCCGGAAAAGGCGCTACATCATAGCATACGATGTTGGATGCAACATGACAGTTCCGTGACTTTCCGGGCGGGGAGATTTCCTGGACGCCGGGACCGAAAAGGCCGCTCAGAAAACACGCCGCGCTTGCAGCTTCAGGCCGTATTCCTCTTCCAACAGCTCGCCGCCATGCTGCACATTCCAAAGGATTAGTTCGGATGCCCGCTTCATCTTGAGGAGCAACACCATGCGCCCCCGACGGATACGCACCTTCAAGCCCGAAACGCTTTGCCGGTGGTCGCTGTCCAAGCGGTCGGCGATTCGCAGCAAGGAAACCAGCAACCGCACTTCCCTTTGTTTCGAGGCCGGGAGAGAGGCGTAGAGTTTGTGGTCCGCGCTGGGGGCCGACTCGCTGTGATAGCGGACCAGGCATGCCACCAATTGCCGCTGCGCTTGGCTCAGACCGGGGATGTTCCCGTTGCGCACCAGATATTCTCCGATCTTGTGGTGCGATTCGCGGTGAACGGAATGCCCGATGTCGTGCAGCAGCGCCCCGATTTGCAGCAGGCAGCGGGCCTCCTCGCCGAGGCCATGCCACGGCCGCAGCGCGTCGAACAGAGCCGCCGCAAAATCGCACACCGCTTCGCAGTGCCGGGCGTCGTAGCTGAGCCGGACGGCAAACTGGCGCGCCGCAGAAAGCAGCTCGCTGCCACGCAACGCCTCCGGTTCCTGGCCGGAGAGCGAGCGCAGCACATCCTGCAGCACGCCTTCCTTGACGCCCACGCCGGGAACGACGGCTCGCTGGACGTTGCCCCATCGCCCCAACTCGTGGAACACGATGGCGGCGATGGCCATCACTTCCGCGCGGTCCTGGCGCACCCGGAACGTCTTCATTCGCTCCCAGACGTCCTTGCGCGTGATGCGGCGCAGCATCCGGCCCAGTTGTTCGACCGACAGCGTGGGAAATCCTTGGAACGGCTTGCCGGGAGCGAGCAGGGCCAGCGCTTCGGCATTGCCGCCGCACCAGACCATCGGCTCCAGCCGGGCGCCGCCGGCGGGGAGAAACCGGCGGAAGAAGGTTTGCGCCCGCTGCCGCACCAATTCTTCTTGCTGCCTGGAAAGGGCGCCGCGAATCGCAAATTTTTCCATCAAGCGGACGGTGCCCACCGACAGGCTGGCGATGCTCTCCAAAGCGCCGTCGCGCAGCAGGCTCACCTGCAAGCTGCCGCCGCCGAGATCCGCGATCAGGCGCGGAGCCATGCGGGTTCCCACCGCCGCCAGCACCGCGGTGCGCGTCAGGCGGGCTTCTTCCGGGGCATCGATAACCTCCAGGCGGATGCCGGAGGTCCGGTAAATGCGCTCCACCAGCAGCTTGCGATTGCGCGCATCCCGGGCGGCGCTGGTGGCTACGGCGCGGTAGCGCTGCACGTCGTACTGGTTCATCCGCGACTTGAAGCGGCGGAACACATCCGCGGCACGGTCGATGGTGTGGGCGTCAAACTGCCGCTGCGTGAAGGCGTCATGGCCCAGGCGCAGCGCGACCCGCTCGCTTTTCAATTCCTGACAACTACTGGGGGAGGCGGCGCGCGCGATCACCAGCCGAAGCGCATTCGAGCCGGCATCGATGGCAGCGATGTTCACCGGGCGAGTCCACGCCATGCAGTTTTCCCCGCCGATTAGCTTACCTCCGGGAAGCGCCTCTGCGCCAGGCAAGAGGCCGCGGGCGCGATACGAAACGATGGTTACGGAAACGCGCGCTGTAACAGAGCCTTCACACTGCGTTCATCTTTCTTGAACATTTCTGTGCGTATCCTCGGTCGCGCGAGGCGTTCTGGCCGGCGAGGCGGCAGGCGGCGCGGGCCGGAGGCGAACGCGCCAGCGCGAGGGCTAAGGCGATGCGGGTTTATCTGATGCGACAGGCGGCGCCGGAGGACGACCACGCAACCATGCCCTCCGCGCAGGAGCACCCGGAGATCCCCCCGCTTGAACTCCTCAAAGCGCGGGCGGTGGCGCAAGGATTGGCGCGGCTGGGATGGTTCGGCGGGCATCTGCTCTTCAGCCCGCGTCCCCTGGCTGCCCAAACCGCGGAGATCCTCGCCCAGGTTTTGAATGTGCCGGCGGGGCGCCTCCGCCGGAGCGAGGCGTTGCAGCCGGAAGGCCGGCTGGAGCATCTGCTGGACGAGCTGTCGCGACTGGAGACCAATCAGGTGTTGTGCGTCGGGCACAGCCCGCACCTGGACGGCGTGGTGGCGCACTTGCTGGGCTGGGCCGCGCCGCGCACGGCCTTGAAGAAGGCCGGGGTAGCGTGCCTGGAGTGGGAGCCGCGCGCTCCCGGGGAAGCTCGTCTGGTATGGCTTTGTCCGCCCAAGATCCTCCGCCGCCTGGGACGGTGAATCGCTGGATGTCCTGCCGGCGCCGGAGGATGGGCATTATGCAGTCATTTCGAATTGTAAAACGCTAATTATTCTATTTTCATTCGATCCATCGGGCCGTTTACCCTGAAGCCAGAGAGGACACAGATCACCCATGCGGCGGGTTCTGATTATCGAGGACGATAAGGATATCGTTGAGCTGGTGCGCTACAATCTCGAAAAAGAAGGCTTCCGTGTGATCGCGGCCGACGATGGGGTGGCCGGACTGGCGCAAGCGAAAAAATCGCCTCCCGATCTGGTCATCCTGGACCTGATGTTGCCGCGGCTGCCGGGCCTGGAGATTTGCAAAGAACTGCGTAGGAATCCGTCGCTGCCGCGCGTGCCCATCCTGATGCTCACCGCCCGCGGCGAAGAAGCCGACCGGGTGGTGGGGTTGGAAATGGGCGCCGATGATTACGTGACCAAGCCATTCAGCCCCCGGGAATTGGTGGCGCGCGTCAAGGCCCTGCTGCGCCGGAGCGGCCCGCAGGAGCCCAGCGAAACCGAGATCGAAGTGGGCGGCCTGGTGATTGATCCGTCTTCCTATCGCGTCAGCCGCGCCGGGGAATCCATCCCGCTCAGCGCGCTGGAATTCAAGCTGCTCTATTATCTGGCATCGCATCCCAACAAGGTGTTTGCCCGCGACCGGCTGCTGGACGCCATCTGGGGGACGGAGCGGTTCGTGACACCCCGCAGCGTGGATGTCTACATCCGGCGGCTGCGCGAAAAAATCGAGCCGGACCCGCAAAACCCACTGCTCCTGAAGACGGTCCGCGGCGCCGGCTACCTTTTCGAATTCCGTGCCACGTAGCGAAAGCTGGAAATTCGGCTTGCTGACTCTGGGGGGTGGCTTCTCTTCGCCAGCGTTCTCGACAGGGCTCTTGGCAACGCCGTCGCCGGCTTGTATGCGCAGACGGGTGCGAACGCTCCAGGCATCCCGGCCGCGGTACGGCTGCTGTTGTGGGGGGGGCTCGGCCGCACTCACCCTGCTGGCGATTTTCCCCTACTGGCTCCGGCGCCGGCGGCTGGACCGCCGGATTCGGCAGATTTCGGAATTCAGCCAGCGAATGGCCGCCGGCGATTTCCGGCCCCTCCCGCTGGAGCGGGAAACAAGCGATCTGGCGGAAGTCGTGACGGCGCTCAATGACCTGGCGGCGCTGCATGAAACCTCCGTCCGCCTGCTGACCGAAGAGCGCAACCGCTCCGATGCGATCCTGCGCAGCATGGTGGAAGGGGTGGCCGTGATCGAGCCGGGCCAGAAGATTGTTTTCTGCAACGAGGCGTTCTGTCGCGCCCTGGGCCTTGCCGAGGTGCCTTGCGCTGGCCGGCTTCTGGTGGAGGTCACGCGGCAGTCGGGGCTGCTGGAGCTGTTTCAGCAGGCGCTTTCCGGCCAGCAGACCGTAACGGGAGAAACCGAGATCCCCACCAATCCCCCGAAGATTTTTTCCGTCACCGCGGCCCCGGTGCTGACCGGCGCCGGTTCCGCCGTGGTGCTGGTGCTGCATGACATTACCGAACTGCGGCGGCTGGAGCGCACCCGGCGCGATTTCGTCGCCAACGTCTCCCACGAATTCAAAACGCCGCTGACGGCCATCCAGGGGTTCGCGGAAACGTTGCTGGCCGGCGCCCTGGAGGACAAAGAAAACAGCGAACGGTTCCTGCGCATCATTCGCGATCATGCGGTGCGGCTGGGACGCATGACCAATGATCTGCTGAAGTTGTCTCTGATAGAAGCCGGTAAATTGCAGCTCGATATCCGGCCGGTGGTCATCGCGGACCTGGTGCAGGCCTGCGTGGAAACCGTCCGGCTGAAGGCCGCCGAGCGCCACCTGGAACTGACGGCCCACTGCGCCCCCGGCCTGCCGGCGGTTCCCGTGGACCCTGGCCGGCTTCGGGAAGCATTGCTCAACCTGATGGA
>DATMAF010000258.1:0-3446 GCA_035560315.1 Terriglobia bacterium
GGCGCAGGAAATTCCACAGCGCCAGGTTCGGGCGGGACAGGTCGATGTGGCATCGCCACACCCAGTGATTCCGCAGTCCGTCCCGCGCTTGGACGAGCGCCACGGGCTGCGGATCATGGATGACGACATACTCGTCGTCCAGGGCAATGGCGGCCCGGTTTTGTTCGGTGACTTGCAGGAAGCGGTCGAACCATTCTTGCCGGACTTCGAAGGGCAGACCGTGGAGTCCGTTATGGAACGCCTTGGTGATGGCGAAGAAGTCCTCTCCGCCCTTCATCACTTCCCAGCGGATGGGCACTCCCAGTTCTTGCATCAGGGGCACCAGGCGGTTGAGAATTTCCGCCACGCCTCCGCCGGTGGCCGTGGAGTTGACCATGGTGACGTTGCGCCCGCCGTGGGCCTGGGCGAGTTGCCGCAACTCGGCCAGTTCCGGAAAGCCGATCACGCTGGCGTAGTCGTCCAGTTGCGGCGCGCGCGGGGGGTCTCGCGGCGGCGGGGCAGTGCTCACATCCATCGCTCGATTGTCTCCAGAATTTCCGTCCGCACTCCCTCGAGGGTGTTGGTATAAAAATCAATGCGATTCAGCGCTTCTGCCAGCGCGGGCTGTTGCAGGCTGTTGTCGATCCAGTGCGAAAAGTCGTTGGTCTTGAGCTGAAGCCGGATGCGGGAATTAATGAAGTGATAGTGCAGCGAATGCCGGCTCAGGTTCCGGATGCCCGCGGCGAGTTCCTCGAGGTTGGATGCCTGGCGCCCCAGCGGCAGGGCAAATTCCACCGATTCGCAGAAAAAGAAAGGCTCGAATCCAGGCCGGTCCGCGATGTGGGGAAAGCGCGTCAGATAGCGCTCCAGCGTTTCCACAAGAGAGTTCCGCAGGTCTTCGAGCGAAACAAAATCGCGAATATCAATCGCCGCCAGTTCCTCGCCCAGCAACGTTTCATTGCAGGCCGTGGCTGCCCACTGCGCAAAATCGTTGGAGAACACCGTGTAGTGATGCGATTCCAGGCTTTGGAAGGTATGGAAGGAGACCGACGCAGGCGGAACGGAGCGGAGGTGCAATCCCAACTCGGAAAGGCTCCAGGCCCGTTCCGGACGGATGCGGATCAGGTAGGAAGCGGCGACGAACTGGAATGATCCGGCGGTGGCGCTCATGATCTGGCCTCGTGCAGCCGTTCGAGAAACGCGCGGACTTCCGCCGGCGATCGCAGGTAATACCGCGCGGCGGTTTGGCGCCGTTTCCCGACCGCGATGGAAATGCCTTGCATGGTCCGAAAGACCTGCTCGTCGGTCGCGTCGTCTCCGAGGAAAACAAGCAGGCGCCGGTTGTCCTTTGCTTGGCGGTGGCGGCGCAGAATCCAGCCGATAGCCCTTCCTTTTCCGGCAACCGTCCCGGGCAGGATTTCCCACACCTTCTTGCCCGGCAGCAATTGCATCCCCGGGCACTGCTGGAGAACCGTTTCCAGGGCCTTCCGGGCAGCGCGGCGCTGGCGGGCCGAAGCGAAGCGGTAGTGCACGGCCACGCTGGTCTCCTTCCGATGGATCCCGATGCCGGGCATTCCAGCCAGCCGCGACGCCAGCCGCCGCCCCAGCCGGCCGATCGCGGCGCGTTCCGCCGGCCGGACCAGGAAATGCCGGGGACCGGCCTGCTTGCCCAGAATACCTCCATGGCTCCCGGCGTACCAGATGTCCCGCAGCCGAACCCATCGGCGCAGGTAGGCCAGACTGCGGCCGCTGACAATCCCCAGGAGAATTTTCTTGCGTGCCAGGCGGTTGAGAACCGAGCGCGTCGGCGGCGCCAGGCGGACAGAGCCGGGATCCGGCTGAATCGGCGCCAGCGTGCCGTCGAAATCCACAAAGAGGCAGACGCGGCGCGCCCGGCGCAGGCGCGGCAGCACTTCGTCCCAGGCCGCCAGCAAATGCCGCGGCCGGCTCAGCTCAGTCGCGCCAGCTTTTTCAGGATCGACCCGGCCCATTTGTAAATGTTGTTCTCGCGAACGCGTTCCCGCATCTTGCTCATCCGCTGGCGCACTTCCGCGGCGTCCATTTCCACCGCTTCGCGAATTTTCGCGGCGATTTCGTCCGGCGAGTAGGGGTTGATGAGCAGCGCGTCGGGCAGTTCTCGCGCCGCTCCCGTAAACTGGCTGAGGATGAGAACCCCGCGGCCGTCGTTCTGGCTGGCGATAAACTCCTTGGCGACCAGATTCATGCCATCGTGCAGCGAGCTGACGATCAAGAAACGCGCCTGCCGGTACAAAGCAATCAAGGCCGGCAGCTCGAACTGCGCCCGCAAAAACAGCACCGGCCTCCAGGCTTCCGTCCCATATTTGCAGTTGATCTCCGCCACCTTCCGCTCCACCTGCTCATTCAGGGCCTGGTAAGCTTGCAGAGCCTCGCGGCTGGGCACGCCGATTTGAACGAATACCAGCCGTCCCCGGTATTGCGGGTTCCGTTCAAAGAACAGGTCCAGTCCGTGGAGCCGTTCGGGGATTCCCTTGGTGTAGTCCAGCCGGTCCACGCCCAGGCCCAGCCACTGCTCCGGCTTCACGCGATAGGCGGCGCGCAACGTCTTCGAGGCGCGTTTCATGCTCCAGGAGGAGGCCTGCCGGGTGATCTCCTCGAAATCGATGCTGATGGGGAAGGCGCGGATGCGGCTGGTGTGCCCCTGATAAACGATGGCGGTCCGCTCGTAATCCGGCCGGGCCTCCAGCACGCTGTCCACGGTGGCAATGAAGTTCAGACAATGATAGCGGATGTGGAAGCCAATAATGTCGGCGGCCAGCATCCCTTCCAGGATTTCTTCTTTCCAGGGGCAAATGCGAAACACTTCCGGGTTGGGCCACGGGATGTGCCAGAAATGCGCGATCCGGACGTGAGGATTCCTTTCCCGCAGGAATCGCGGCAGCAGCGCCAGGTGATAGTCCTGAATGAACACGAAGGCGGGCTCATTGTGCAGCTCTTCGGCAATACGGTCGGCGAACAGTTCGTTGACCTCGCGGTAGCCGTCCCAGTGTTCCTGGAGGAATACCGGACGCACGTAAGCCACATGGCAGAGGGGCCAGAGCGCCGAGTTGGCAAAGCCATCGTAGTACCGGCGCAACTGGTCTTCGGTCAGCCGGATGCGCTTGAGGCAATAGGCGGGCCGGTCCGGAGGAACCTGCACGCGGCCGCGGTCGTCGCACTCTTCCCAATCCGCCGCGCCTGCTCCGTGCGCAACCCACAGTCCCCGGCAAACCCGCATCAGCGGGTCAAGCGCCACGGTCAGGCCGCTCGCCGGACGGATCCACCGCCGCCGCCCGTCTTCCCGGATGTGCAGGTACGGTTCGCGGTTCGATGCAATGACGAACGGGTGCGCGCCGAGCTTGGCGCGGAGCAACGCACGAAGGGTGCTGGCGGTTTCCGGCATGGCATTCTCTATGGTACTAGAGCCATGCCAGGGAGTGGCAGGAAAA
>DATMAF010000259.1:0-14327 GCA_035560315.1 Terriglobia bacterium
TCCCGCCAGAATCACGTCGCCTCCAATGATGGCCTCAGGCAGGATGCGGAGACGACCACCCGCGGCGAGCACATCTCCGTTAACATGGCCTCCGAGCTCCACTTGGCCACCAGCGACCCGAAGATCACCTCCGATTTGGCCGCGCAGCCGGAGCTTGCCGCCAGCGACATTGACATCAGATGCGACGGCGCCGTGGAGCAGTGCTTCCCCAGCGGCCACGCTCAGGTCCCCATTTACAACCCCATCCAGGACTGCCTCCTGGGCAGCCACATACAAGTTAGAGGAAATCACTTCCCCGGGTGGAAGTTTGACCTGCTTTCCGGCACGGACATCCATTGCTTGGAGCAGTGGCGCTGCGAAAAGGCAGAGAAGCAACGGCAGCACTGTACACGACCTGCCGGCACGCAGGAGGAGAAGAGGTCGAGTCATTAAAAGAAGTGCCTTCATAGCTCCGGTTTGATATTTTTAAGACAGCAAGACTTGTGCCATTGCAAAATAAAATCTTTAATGTTCCACGTGGAACAATTTGATGCCGGAATAAATTTAAGCATCCTTCAATTCCCAACGCTTTACATTCGGCAGGATTCCTTGATACAGTGCAATTTACTGCTCCCCAGCGAGTTGAGATGGAGCCTTTGTGGGCCGGGTCATCGCCATAGCCAACCAGAAGGGCGGGGTGGGAAAGACCACCACAGCAGTCAACCTTGGAGCCTCTCTGGCGGCGGCCGACCTGCGTGTGCTGCTGGTTGACTGCGACCCACAGGCAAACGCCACCTCCAGCCTCGGGTTTTCCCCAGATCCGGAGCGGCATTCATTGTACGACGCTCTTTTCCCGGAGCCGGGAGGACAGCCCAACCAAAACTCTTCGGTCCACACTACCTGCATGGAAGGATTATTCCTAATTCCAGCCGATCGCAACTTGGCCGGGGCTGATATTGAATTGATTGCGGAAGAGCACAGGGAATACCGCTTACGAGCCCTCCTGGAACCACTCCGCAATGACTACCAATACATTCTGCTGGATTGCCCGCCGGCGCTCACTTTGCTGACCATCAACGCGCTGGTAGCAGCCGACGCGCTGCTGGTTCCCATCCAGTGCGAATACCTGGCGTTGGAGGGAATCTCTGCGCTTCTGGAAACGATGGAGCGCGTCAAAGCGGGGCCCAACCCAGGATTAGAGCTGGAAGGGATCGTATTGACCATGTACGACGAGCGCACCACGCTCGCCCGGCAGGTGGCCTCGGAACTGCGCCAGCATTTTCCGGACAAGGTGTTTGAAACCACGGTCGCCCGCAACATCCGCGTAGCGGAAGCGCCCAGCCACGGTCAGCCAGTGTTGCTTTACGACCTCCGCTCTCGCGGCGCGGAGGCATACATTCAGTTGGCAAAAGAGTTGATCGCCAGACGGTCACCAAAATGATACAAACCGGCTTGTGAGCCTGTTTTGACCTAAAATCGCAGCTTTTCGCGGCCGATTAAACAGCATTTTTTCTCATGTCCTGAAGGGAGGGAGCAGAACGATGGAACCTGCCGATGTGGTTTCCGCAAAAACCGTGAATATCAGCAGCGCTCGCCGGGGCCTTGGCCGTGGGTTGGATGCATTGCTCCCAAGCCGGTTTGGAGCATCATCGCCGAGTTCCGGGGAGGCCGTGCAGCACATTGGCATTTCGGCCATAACGCCGAATCCGCACCAGCCGCGGCAGCAGTTCCATCCTCAACGCCTTCAGGAACTGGCCGAGAGTATCAAGGCACACGGCATTGTGCAGCCGGTAGTTGTTCGCAAACAAGGCGAGAAATACATGCTGATTGCGGGTGAACGGCGCTGGCGGGCCGCCAGTCTGGCGGGCCTTGCCACCATCCCCGCCATTGTCCGGGATGTCGCTGACAGCCAGATGCTGGAAATCACGCTGATCGAGAACATTCAGCGTGAGGAGTTGAATCCGGTAGAGGTGGCAGAAGCCTTTCAGCGGCTGTCCAGTGAGGCAAATTTGACACACGAGCAGATTGCCGAACGTACCGGTAAAGACCGGGTTACAGTAACTAACTATTTACGTCTGTTACGGTTACCAGCAGATGTGCGTAGCAAGGTTGCTTCTGGCGAGCTGACCATGGGGCACGCCAAGGTATTGATGGGCCTGGATTCGGCGGAGTCGCAGAAGGCGTTAGCGGCGCGAATCCTGGCGCAAGCACTCTCCGTTCGCCAGACGGAAGCGGCCGTCAGGGAACAGCAGCGGCTAAAACCGCGGAGCGGAGCAAGCAGCCTGGAAAAACAGGACCCCAATGTTCAATCGGCCATCCGGGAACTGGAGCGTGCGCTCGGGACCCGGGTGCGACTGGTGGGCAATAGCCGGCACGGGAAAATTGTGATTGAATATCATTCGGCCGAAGACCTCGATCGCATATACACCACCTTGCTTGGCCGCTCCTGACGGTTCGATGCGATGTTTCGCAGATCGGGGTGGAGCGAGGGTGTCATCCGTGGGGGCTTCTGAGGATCGCGCTCGGCAGAAATTGGTCAAGGTCTATTCCGCCTCCAGCGAACTGGAAGCGCGGATGGCGCAGGAGCTGCTCCGCAACGCGGGGATCGAAAGCGTGATCCAGGGCGAGATGGCGCCCGGAATCTATCCCTCCACGCTGGGGTCGTGGGCGCGCCAGGACTTGCTGGTGCTCGAAGCAGACGCCGCCACGGCGGCTCGCATCCTGTCGGAACTGGCGGGTGAGGAGATTCCGGCGGCCGAGGCATAAAACGGCTCTCGCGTTCCAGCGGAATCGCGGGAGCAGAGCCATTGCGCCGCGGAACGTTGGCAGGCGCAGTTGCTTTCCGGGCGCAGCGGGGAACCAGGGGGAAGGTGAAAACCGATGCCGCAGGGCTGCCATTCCACACGGCCTGCCTGCGCAAGAAAGCGGTGAGGAGAAATTGCATGGGGAAAAATCGGGGCAGGAGTGCGGCGGGAGAAACCAGAACCAGAGCGATGCTCGTGCTTCTGCTGGGAGTGGCGCTGTTTCTCACCGCCTGCGAGGGCATCACGAAAATCTCCGAAGTGAAGAATGACCCTTCCAAGTACCGCGACAAGAAGGTCCGCGTCATGGGCACGGTGACCACCTCGCTGGGCGTGCTTTCGACCGGTGGATATGAAATCGAAGACGACACCGGCAAGATCTTTGTCGTCTCAAACCAGGGTGTTCCTGCCAAAGGAGCGCGGGTGGTTGTCGAGGGCAGCGTATTTACCGGGGCGATGGTGCTAGGGCAGGCGGTGGGCGTGGCCATCAAGGAAACCAGCCACCAGGTCCGCTAGGCAGGCGCAAATTCGCTGGCCCGCGCGCTTGCTAATCAAAAACGAGGTATTTCAACAGCAGATTGACCAGGGCCAGCACGATGGCTCCCAGCAAGGCGGCAACAAAGCCATGCACTTGAAAGCCAGGAGAGAGCCAGGAGGCCAGCTCCAGCATCAGCGCGTTCACCACCAGCCAGAACAGGCCCAGGGTCACCACCGCCAGCGGAAAAGTGACGACCTTCAGAATCACTCCCAGCGTGGAGTTCACCAACCCCACGATCAAGGCGGCAAGCAAGGCCGCCAGAAAGCCGCTTACTTCAAAGCCAGGCACCACATGGGCCACAACGATCAGACTGAAGGCGCTGAGCAGCCATGTGATCAACAGCCGGCGCATTGTCGCTATTGTATCTCACCCTCAGGCAAAACGGTGGATCGCCGCCGGGCAGTGGTCCGAAACGTCTAGCCCCGCCATAGATTTTTACCTTGACGGGCTGCCGAGTGTGGTATAGTACCACTAGGTTTGAAGAAGTTGAGTGGCTCGAAACATTCCGCTTTGCTGTTTGCTTCCGGACTGACTTGACTCCGTCAAATACGAGGCAGTTCTGCCTAGGCCCTGGGCTTTCGCCGTGCTGCCGACCGCCCCTTCCAACAGGGGGCGACTGCTAAGGAGAAGATCGAATGAAAAATTTGTTTGTGGGAAATTTGAATTTCCAGACCACGGAAAGCGAACTGCAATCGCTGTTCGAGCCGTTTGGCGAAATCACGCGGGTCCAGATCATGACGGACCGCGACACGGGCCGTTCGCGCGGCTTCGGGTTCGTGGAGATGGCCAGCGACGAGGCGGCTGCCAAGGCGATCGAAGCCCTGAACGGCACGGAGCTCGGCGGACGCGCTCTGAATGTCAACGAAGCACGGCCCAAGCCGGAAAGCAAGGGCGGGCGGAGCTTCGGAGGCGGCGGGCGCGGCTACGGCCGTGACGACTATCGCGGCGGCGGGCGCGGCCAGCGGCGCGAACCGCGCTGGTAGGCCAGTTCTCAACCCGGAGGGCGGCAAGGGATACCCACTTCGCCCTCCGGTGTTTCCGGCGGGTTTCCGTGTAAAATGGCGGGCTGCGGGCGCAGTGCCGCGATTGGCAACCCGGCGCTCGTTGCGGGCAACGGCAGCGTTCCGGGCCGCGTCACAGATGTGCCAAAGAAAAGCAGTGTCCAGAGATTTGCGGAGGAGGATTCATGACCGAAAAGGCGGGGGTAGTTCTGATGTGGATGGTCCTGGCTGCTGCCGGCTCGCAGGCGCAAAGCGCCACCGCTACCTTGCAGCCCACGCAGGGGAACAAGGTACAGGGAACCATCGTCTTGATGACCATGGGCTCCGGCGTGCACTTTACAGGAACGGTTACGGGCTTGACTCCCGGCAAGCACGGCTTTCATGTGCATGAGAACGGGGATTGCAGCGCGCCGGACGCCAGCAGCGCCGGCGGTCATTTCAATCCTGAGAAGAAGGCTCACGGGACTCCCACCGCAGCCGAACGCCATGCCGGGGACCTCGGCAACATCGAAGCCGATGCCAGCGGCACCGCCAAAGTGGATATTCATGCGAATGGCATCACGCTCGGCTCGGGCGCCAATTCCGTCCTCGGCAAAGCCATTATTGTTCACGCCAACCCCGACGATTTTTCCCAGCCCACGGGAAATGCGGGGGGACGTCTGGCCTGCGGCGTGATCAAGTAAGACTGCTCGATCCGGCTGGAATTCGCTATCCGCTCGCCGGGCGGCCGCCCGGCGAGTTCCCGCAGCCGAAAGCGCCGCCGCGGAGCGGCTGGTGTCCTTCCACCACTGTTTAAAGCCCCATTTGGTTTGCCCATGGAGTGCGATAGAATGCCTCCCGGCACGGAATCACTCGCCCCGGGAGGAGCCATGATTGTCGTTCGCGACCTGTTCCATATCCAGCCCGACCAGATGAAGAAGGCGAAAGAACTGCTCGGCGAGGGCCGAGCCATTCTGCGCTCGCAGGGATACGCCACGCTGCGGGCCATGACGGACCTGACGGGTGAGTACTACACCCTGGTGCTCGAAAGCGAGTACCAAAATCTGGCGGAGTTTGAGTCGGCCACGAAGACCGTTCAGTCCAACGCCCGCTGGCAGCGGTTCTATCCCAAACTGCGCAAGCTGATCCTGGGCGGGCGGCGCGAAATTTTCACGCTGGTGGAATAGCCGGCGGCTGGCGGACAACGCAGTCCCTGCCTGGGCGGGTGCGGAGAGCACAGGCTGAACAGGGACGTTGGCGCACAGGGCCGAGGAGCGGGGAGACCTCATGAAAAACTACGGCCTGCCGCTGCCCCTGGCCTCATGCCCAGTTTGGTACGTTGTGATGGTCCTGGTCAGAAGCCGTTGATTCAAGCGGCGGCTTCTGGTTTTCTGTAAGGGCGACGCGATCCCCCGCGAACCTTATGAACGATCAGGATCGGCACCTTGCCTAGCAGCGCCAGTTCCACTCACAGCTTGGCTTCCCGGCAGCCGTTGCTCTCGGCGGAATTCCTGGCCACCGTCCTGCGGGAAATTACCCAAGCGGTCCTGGTGGTGGACGGCCAGGGCCATCCGATGCTTTGGAACCGGGCGATGGAAGAGCTCTGTGGAGTTGACTCCGCCCGGGCGCTGACCACGGCGGCATCCGATCTGCTGGGCGGCCGGCTGGCAGAGGAAATTCTTGCCGCTGCGGAAAAGGCCCGCGCGCAGGGACAGTTGCAACGGCTGGTTCTGGACTGGCCCACCGGCGCGAAGACAACGATTCCGGTGGAGATGTGCGCCCTTCCGATCCGCTCTCCCGAGGGGGAGCCGCTGGCGCTATTGACCTTTCACAACCTCTCGGAGCAGCAGCGCCTGGAGGAGGAACTGCGCCAGTCGCAGAAAATGGAGGCTATCGGAAAGCTCGCCGGCGGCATCGCGCATGACTTCAACAACGTGCTCACAACCATCCTGACGCTCTCGGAGGCGATGATCCAGGGGCAGACGCCGCCCAACGCGGAAAGCCTGAAGGAAATCCGGCACGCCGCCAAGCACGCTGCGGAGCTGACGCACCACCTGCTGGCCTTCAGCCGGCGGCAGATCCTCCAGATGCGCACCTTGCGCCTGGAAGAGGTGGTGCGCAATCTGAGCCGGATGCTTTCCCGGGTCATCGGGGAGGACATCCGCCTGGAGATTCTCTGCCATCCGCCGCTGCCCGCCATTCGCGGCGATCAGTCGCAGATCGAACAGGTGCTGCTCAACTTGTGCCTCAACGCGCGCGACGCCATGCCGGAGGGCGGCGAACTGCGCATTGAGCTGCGAGCCGAGACGCTGACTCCGGCCTGGTGCGCGGCGCACAAAGGCGCGCGCCCGGGTTCCTACGTGTTGCTGACCGTCAGAGACACCGGCGTGGGCATGGATGAAAAAACCCTGGCGCGCATCTTTGAGCCGTTTTTCACCCTGAAAGGCCTGGGCAAAGGAACCGGACTGGGCTTGGCCATGGTCTATGGCATCGTCAAGCAGCACGACGGGTTTCTCCAGGTCTCCAGCCAGCCGGGAGCCGGAACAGAGTTCGGGGTCTATTTTCCGATCAGCAAGGCAGAGCCCGAGCCGGTGCGGCCGGCAGAGACGGTCGGGCCAGCCCCGCTGGCCCCAGGCTCGGCGACCATCCTGGTGGTGGAGGATGAAAAAAGCGTCCGCAAGCTGGTGCTGGAACTGTTGCCCAAGCTGGGTTACAAAGTGATCGCCGCCGCCGACGGAGAGGAAGCCATCAAGGTGTTTGAGCGCTGGGGGAACCAGATCGATCTGGTTTTGCTGGACGCCATTCTGCCCAAGTATGGCGGGCGCCAGGTCTATGAAGAAATCCGCAAGCGCAAGCCATCCGTCCGGTTTGTGTTCACCAGCGGTTACAACGAAGAGTTCATCAACCGCAAGTTCGAACTCGATCCCAGCTTTCTGTTCCTGCGCAAGCCGTTCAGCACCAAGGAGCTGGCCGCCATCCTTCAGCGGGCGCTGCAATCCTAATCCCGCCCTGTGCCATTTGCATTACCCCGCTTTGTGCAGAGCCCGGAAAGGGACTTGACCATCGCCCGGGGCTGCGAAACACTGCAATTGCAGGCAGCAAGAACGCTGCCACGGATAGCCAACGTCATGTTCTCCTACCCTGCGCCTCCGGCTCGGCTGGTTCTGTTCGAGCTTACCAACCGCGGCATGCAACTGCTGAATTGCCGCTGGGACGATCTGCCTGCGCTGGGCCCCCAGCAGTGGGACCAGATCAGCCGGGGCGGATGGCGGAATCTGGTTCCTGAGGAGTATCACCCGGAAGTGGAAAAGCTGCTCCAGGTGCCCTCTTCCGGGCGTCATGCCGTCGTGGAGTTTCCAGTCTACTGGCAGGAAACGACTCGATGGATACAGGTGTTCGCCACCGCCCTGCCGCAGCCGGAAGGCGGCGGAAAAATCGTTGGGCTGGCCCTGGACGTGACGGGAGAGCGCGAGCATGGCGGCGCGAGCCGGCAGGGCATGGAGTGGGAGCCTGCCGAAAGCGCTTCCGATGCCTTCCAGCCCCGACCGGTCGCCCCCTTGGCGGAGGATGCGGCAGATGCGATGTGCCATGATCTGAGCGGGCCGCTGACCTCCATTCTCGTGAATTGCGAAATGCTCCTGGAGGGCGACTGCCCCCCGCCGGCGCGTCAAAAGCTGGAACGAATATTTTCCTCCGCCTTGGGAATGAGCCAACTGCTGCGCAGCCATCGTCGCTCCTGAGGCGCCGCAATCGCTTCCCTTCCCTGTCAAAACATTGACAAGAGCATGTCGGCTTTTTGACAACGAAGGGCATTTCGTTGCCTGGCGGAAAAAGAACATCCGAAGCAAACCAACAGGATTTCCAACCCCTTCTGTCAGTTAGCAATCAGTTAGCAATTTGCAGCCCTCCCAGTGGGTTTTGGACATGGAGTTGCACACTCGCTCTGTTCTCTCTAGATTCGGCTAACCCAGGATGCGCTGTGTCAATCACCGCTTCTTCCACCAAACCTGCCCCAGCGCTGCTGGTCGTCTCCAGCGACCGCAGCAGTACCGAAGCACTGCAAGCCTGCTTGAATCCCCCCCACTACAGTTGCGTCCTGGTTCCGAATGGCGGCAGCGCTCTGGAGCGGATGCACCAGAGCCGGTTCCGGCTGGTCATCGCGGAGATGCGCCTGCCGGACACCAACGGCCTGGAGCTGCTCCAGCGCGCCGCCGCCGTTGATCCCCTGGCGGGCATGGTTTTGATTTGCTCCTATCGCGATTGGGAGCTGGCCATCGAAGCGATGCGGGCGGGAGCGCTGGATTGCCTTATCCGGCCGCTCCACCGGGAAGGGATAGCGGCCGCGGTGGCGCGCGCCCTGGAGCGACAGCGAGCCGAATCCGAGCGAAGGATTTTTGAACGGCTGCTGGAAGAGACCCTGGCGGAGCGCACCGAGCACGTCTACCGGGCGCTGTGGCAACTGGAGCACAGCCAGCGCTCAACGCTGGAGACGCTGGCCATGGCCCTGGACAGCCGCGAGCGCCTGACGCACCTGCATTCGCTCCGGGTGCAAGCCTTCACCGTGCTGCTGGCCGAGCGCTGCGGCTATCACGGTGCCGGGATGCCCGAACTGGCCTACGGGGCGTTGCTGCATGACATCGGCAAGATCGTCATCCCGGACGCCATCTTGCTCAAGTCCGGCGCGCTGGAGCCGGAGGAGCAGCGCATCATGCAGCAGCACACCACCCGCGGCTACCAGATCCTGACGCGCATCCCCTACCTGCGGCCTTCGGCGGTCATCGCGCTGTGCCATCATGAACGAGTCGATGGCAAAGGATATCCGCTGGGCTTGCGCGGCGAGGAGATCCCCATGGAAGCCCGCATCTTCACGGTCGCCGACGCTCTGGATGCCATCCTCAGCGGGCGGCCCTACTGCCCCCCGCGCGGCCTGGCGGAGGCCCGCGAGGAACTGCGGCGCTGCGCCGGAACCCAATTCGATGAAGATGTGGTGGAGGCCTTCCTGGAAGTCGCCGAGGAGGAATGGAGCCGGATTCAGGACGCGGTGGCGGGACACTGCGCGCGGACGGACCCGCCGCTTCCGATTCTGCATGGTACGCCGCTCTAGGCGCGCCGGCAAGCTCTGCGGCACGCCCGTGCGAAGAAAGGCACAATCAGCCCGCCGCGCCGCGCTTCCGTTTGCTTCCCCGCCGGGGGATTCCTACACTGTGAGGGAGAAGGACGTTGTGGCTGCTGCCATGATTCCGGTACCGAATAAGGCGGAGGAAAGCGCCGGCTTGCGCCTGCTGCTGGTGGAGGACGATCCCGCCCTGCGGGCTTCCCTGGAATGCGCCCTGCGCGAGCTGTCCTACGAGGTGGATGCGGTGGTTGAAGTGCGGGAGGCGCTGGCCCGTCTGCGGAGCAAGGTCTATGACGTGCTGCTCACGGACCTGCGCCTGCCGGGAAACGAGAGCGGCGAAACGGTGGTCTGCGAGGCCCGGCAGCTCTATCCCGATCTGATCACCGTGGTGATGACCGGTTACGGAGATGTCGCCAGCGCGGTGCGGCTGATGAAGCTCGGCGCCAGCGACTACATTCAAAAGCCGTTTGTGAAGGAAGAGCTGGTCCTGCGGTTGCAAAAGGCGCTGGAGGAACGCCGCCTGCGATGGGACCGCCGGGAGTTGCGGGAGCGCACGGGGAGTTCCGGCGCCGGCAACCTGATCGGCGAAAGCCTTCCCATGCTTCGCGTCAAAGAACTGCTTCGCGGCGTGGCCCCCAAGCGCACGACCGTGCTGCTGATTGGCGAGACCGGAACCGGCAAAGAACTGGTCGCCCGCGCCATCCATCAACTCAGTCCCCGCCGGGAGTACCCCCTGGTGACGGTCAACTGCGGCGCCATTCCCGCGACGCTGATGGAGGCGGAATTCTTCGGCCACGAGAAAGGCGCCTTTACGGACGCCGTGCACATGCGCACCGGCCGGCTGGAACAGGCCAATCGCGGCACCTTGTTCCTCGATGAGATCGGCACCATGCCCTACGACCTGCAAGGCAAGCTCCTGCGCGTGCTCCAGGAGCGGGAGTGCCAGCGCATCGGTGGCACGCAGACGATCAAGCTGGATATCCGCTTCATCGCCGCCAGCAACGTGAACCTGGAAGAGAAGGTCCGGAGCGGGGAGTTCCGCGAAGACCTTTACTACCGGCTCAACGTCTTTCCCATTTTCATGCCGCCGCTGCGCGACCGCCGCGAGGATATCCCTTTGCTGGTGCCGCACCTGCTGGAAAAAATCTGCCAGGGAGAGGGCATCCCGCCCAAACGCATCTCGCAGGAAGCGATGAAGATTCTGATGCGCCACGACTGGCCCGGCAACGTGCGGCAACTGGAGAACGTTCTGGAGATGGCGATCATCCTGGCCGGAGAGCGCGATTATCTGCTGCCGGAAGATATGCCGCCGCTGGCCCGGTTGCCGGAAACAGAGTTCATCCCGCGCGTGGAGCTGCCGCCCGAAGGCGTGGATTTCAACCGCCTGGTCTCGCAGTTTGAGCGGGCCTTGATCGAGGAAGGATTGCGGCGCGCCCACGGCCGCCGCAGCCAGGCCGCCGAACTGCTGGGCCTGAAGCGAACAACCCTTCTGGAAAAGCTGAAGCGCCTGGAAGCCGCTTCGGCGGTCAACCAATAGGGGGAAAGGCCAGTCCTGAGCCGCTGGCGCAAGGCAGCGGGGCGTAGACCCTACAGCAACAGTTCCTAGGAACTCAAGCGGCCGTAGTAAACGCAAGTGGTGTAGTCGAAGCGCACGCGGCCATTCACCTGGTGGGCATCGAACAGTTCGCGCAATGCGGCCAGCATGGGGCCGTACGCGGGGTCTCCGGGCGGCGGCGCGTAGGAAGAAGACAGCAGGCGTCCTTCCAGGCCCGCATAGTCGAAATCCTGAAAATTGGGGAAGTTTTTCTTCTGGCAGCCCTGAGGGCCGAAAAATTCCCGCAAAATATCCGCGGTGATGAGGCGGTGGTCTACTTTTTCGTAGTCGGGGGAGTAGCGGCGGACCAGAGCCTCGTAGGCCGCCATCAGCGGCGTCGCGGTTTCCCGCTGGTTCCAGACGATCACGACCCAGCCGGCGGGCTTCAAGATGCGCGCAAACTCGGAGCGGGCCCGGGCGCGGTCGAACCAGTGGAATGCTTGGCCCGCGGTCACGAAATCGACGCTATGATCCGGCAGCGGCGTGGCTTCGGCGGTCCCGGCCAGGATGCGGGCGTTCGGATAGCCGGCCAGCGCCTGTTCGGCAGCTTCCCGCATGGCCGGATTGGGTTCAATGGCGTAGACTAGGTTGCCATTCTCAAGAAACAGCTCCGCAAGTTGGCCCGGGCCAGCGCCCACGTCGGCAATGCGCGACTCCGGGGTGAGGCCGCACTCCGTGGCCAGCATCTGAAGGATGGCTCGCGGGTAGTGCGGCCGGTACTTCACGTAGTTCTCCACCCGGCTGGTGAACCGCTCCACGGAATCCTGCATGGCGGCGCTGCAACCTCCTTGACAAGGCTGGCGGGATTGCTCGTCCGGGATGGCGACCGCGGTCTTTGCTCCTTCCGCTGCCTCCCGGGCTCCCTTACTCATCATCCGCATTCCGGGCCGTCTCAAGCAAGACCTGGCCGACGGGCCTGCCATGCGGCTGTGATATAGTCGTTTTGGAAGGCCCCGCACACGCATGATTACCCTGTTTGGCCCGCCGGAAGAAAAAAAAAGCCTGTTCGACCGCTTCCAGAAGGCGGTGAAAGCGACCAAGGAGTCTCTGGTCGGCCGGGTGGAAGAGGTCCTGAAAGGCCGCAAGGAGTTTGACGAAGCCCTCTGGACCGAGCTTGAAGAGGCCATGATCGCTGGCGATGTCGGCGTGGCCACCGCCGACGAGGTGCTCCAGGCCGTCCGGGCGCAGGCCAAGCGCGGCCAGTTTGAAGACGTGGCCGGCCTCAAGGCGGCCATTAAGGGCCAATTAATCAGTATCTTACAGGCAACAACCGACGGCCGGGGGAGGCCCCTGGAGCCCCCCGTGGTGGTGCTGGTGGTGGGGGTCAACGGCACCGGCAAGACTACCACCATCGGGCGGCTGGCCTGGAAGTGGAGCCAGGAAGGAAAGAAAGTCCTGCTCTGTGCCGGCGACACCTTCCGCGCGGCGGCCATCGAGCAACTGGAGATTTGGGGACAGCGCGCCGGATGCGAAGTCATCAAGCAGCGGCCCGGCGCCGACCCCAGCGCGGTCGTCTTTGACGCCCTCAGCGCGGCCAAGGCGCGCGGGGTGGACTGCGTCATCGCCGACACCGCCGGGCGGCTCCATACCAAGACCAATCTGATGGAAGAGCTCGCCAAGATTCGCCGCACCTGCAACCGGGTCATCCCCGGCGCGCCGCATGAAGTCCTGCTGGTGATGGACGCGACTACAGGCCAAAACGGTTTGCAGCAGGCCAAGCTCTTCACCGAGACGGCGGGAGTTACCGGCATCGTTCTGACCAAGCTGGATGGCACCGCCAAAGGCGGCGTGGTGCTGGCCATCGCGCGGGAGATGAAGCTGCCCATCCGCTACGTCGGCGTCGGCGAGCAGAAGGATGACCTGATCCCGTTCGACGCCGAGCAGTTCGTCGACTCATTATTCGCTTAGAATCTTGAGGGATTGCCTATGCCCCTCATTGCCGAGACAAACGAACAGGCGTTGCTGTACATGCGGCGGGCGCTGGAGCTTGCTGCACAGGGCACGGCGCTGGCATCGCCCAACCCGATGGTGGGAGCGGTGCTGGTGGGCGACGGCGAGGTGGTCGGCGAAGCATTTCACACCTACGAAGGAAGAAAGCACGCCGAGGTCATCGCCATCGAACAGGCCGGCGGGCGGGCGCGCGGGGCGACGCTCTACATCAACCTGGAGCCGTGCTGCCACACCGGCCGCACCGGGCCATGCACCGAGGCGGTCATCGCGGCGGGCATCCGCCGGGTGGTTGCCGCCATGCCCGACCCCAACCCGCAGGTCAGCGGCAAGGGTTTTGAGCAACTGCGGCAGGCAGGGATAACGGTTGAGATCGGTCTTCTGCGCGAGGAGGCCGAGCGGCTGAACGAGGCCTTTGCGTGCTACATCCGCACCGGCAGGCCGCTGGTTACGTTGAAGACGGCGATGACGCTTGACGGCAGGATCGCCGCGCCGGAGGACAACTCCGGCTGGGTTACGTCGGAAGCGGCGCGCGCGCATGTGCAGCAGCAGCGCCACGCCCACGACGCCATCTGGACCGGCATCGGAACGATTCTGGCCGACGACCCGCTGCTCACCGACCGCACCGGATTGCCGCGCCGCCGCCCGCTGCTGCGGGTGGTGATGGACTCGAAGCTGCGCACGCCGCTCACCGCGCGGTTGCTGGAGCACGTGAAGGACGATCTGCTGATCTTCTGTTCCGCAGATGCCGATCCACAGAGGCGCCGCGCGCTGGAGCAGCGCGGGGCGCAGCTCTGCGCGCTGGCCGGCGGGACGCGGCCAGACCTGCGGCTAGCGGCGGAAGAATTGGGCAAGCGGCAGATCACCAGCGTATTGCTGGAGGCTGGCGCGGAACTGAACGGCGCGGCGCTGGACGCCGGCCTGGTGGACAAGGTGTTCCTGTACTACGCGCCAAAAATCCTGGGATGCGCCGGCGCTATGCCGATGGCCTCCGGCGGCGGCGTCCGGAACATGCGCGACGCGTTGCTGGTGCGCCGCCTCCGCCACCACCAGTTCGGGGAGGACTTCGCCATCGAAGGCTACCTGCACGATGTTTACGGGAATCATTGAAGAGGTCGGGACGATTGCCGCAGTGCATCGGGGCGACGCTGCGGGCGGCGGAGCGCGGTTTGTGCTGCGGGCGCAGAAGGCGCTGGCGCAGCCGGGCGGGTTGATCGAAGGAGAAAGTATCGCCGTCAACGGCGTCTGCCTGACGGCGAAGGACATCACGGCAGAAACGTTCGCCGCCGACCTCTCGCCGGAGACGCTGGAGCGCAGCAGCCTGGGGGGATTGCAGCCCGGTTCGCGCGTGAACCTGGAGCGGGCCATGACG
>DATMAF010000260.1:0-21286 GCA_035560315.1 Terriglobia bacterium
CGCGGCCATCCGCTTCCTCGAACCCGAGGAACAGTTCCAGGAGCGTCTGGCCCGCCAGGAAGAACGCTATTGGCGAGACGTTGCGGCGCAGCGCGGCGGCCGCGAGGTGATCTTCCTCTGGAAGGCCTCCATGAACGCCAATGGCTACGTCGTCATGGGCGCGACGCCGGTGGCAATCCAGCAAATCATCCGTGCCTGACGACGCTGCCTACCGGTTCTTGGCCTGTTGTGCGAGGGCTTGGTGTAACAGCGACTTGATGTAGGTCTGGTAAGGAAGGCCCTGCCGGGCGGCCTGTGACCGAGCCATTTCGAGATCCGATTCCGCCAGCCGGATGGAGATCACCTTCGCCGCTTTGGAACGGGCGATCCGGGCCGCCAGATTCTTGCGCTTCAGCGTTTTCAATTGTCCCGAACGCGCAGCGGCGCGTAGCTCTTTGTCAAGTTTTTGCCGCTTCCGGTACCACCATTCCGCCTCTTCGGCCTCGGTAGCAAAGGTGGGGACAATTGTCTTCGCTTTGGATTCTCGTTTCATTGCTTCGTCTCCCAATACAGTCGCTCCAGGGCCTTTCCGGCAGGGTAGGCCGTGATCGCGCGAATCTTGCCATTGCGAATGGTCCAGACAACAACCAGTACACGGCCGCTATCGGTCACCCCAGGGACTGGTAGCGTTCTTCGCCGGTCTCGGTCTGGTATCCCAAATCCAGGGGGATCGTTGACAATCACCTGTTCAAAGTCTTCGCGCGAGACCTCATGGCGCTCGAGATGTTTCTGGTTTTCCTCATCCACTCGAACTCGATCTCTGCGGCCATCCTCACGCAGCATAGCGTAATGTATATATACTGTCAATATGAACAGCCTGTAGCCGCAAAAATGCCAACGCTTCCGGCCGAACCCGATTCCGGCAATGACACTACAGAACCGCTAAGAAGGCGCAACAGGATACGCGAACAGAGCCAAATACCCTCCCGCGATCCAGGAATGCGGCCTCTATTTCTCGCAGACGATCATCTGGGTGAAGGAGCACCCGGTGCTGACCCGCAAGGACTTCATGGGCAATCACGAGTGGTGCTTCTACGGCTGGCGCGAGGGCGCGGCGCACTACTTCAACCCGGAGATTCACAACGCGACCGACGTCTGGAGCGTGAAGAAGGTCAACCCGCAGAGCATGGTTCACCTGACGGAGAAGCCCGTGGAGCTCGCGGTTCGGGCGATGACCTATTCCAGCAAGCCGGGCGAAAATATATTGGACCTATTCGGCGGCAGCGGCTCGACGCTGATCGCCGCCGAGCAGATGGGCCGGAAGGCCTTCCTGATGGAGATCGACCCGCTCTATTGCGACGTGATCGTGAAGCGCTGGGAGGAGTTCACGGGAAAGCAGGCCGCCTTGGCCAATGGCGGCAGGTCTTAGCCGATTAGCTGATTGTATTCTGAGTGCGTCCCAATCCAGAACCAAAGCACACCGTCTGAAAGCTGTTTGCCGACGGCGCGGTAATGCAGCCCAACCCGGACGGACCAATACTCCCCAACCTTTTTGAGGTGCAGCGATGGATGCCGGGGATCAGCTTTCAGAAGGGCAAATGCTCTGTCGGCGGTTTGTCTTATGTTCGTCGGAAGACGCTCATAGCAAACCCAGAAATCGGGCGCTGCGTAGTGGTTCACAGCTTCGTGGAGCGGCCAGCGGCGTGATCCCGCAGGGCGCGCTCCGCCACGGAATCGAGTTTCCCGCTTTGCGCGTCAGCCTCGAACTGGCGGTCCCAGAGGTCCGCGTCGTACTTGACGAACCACTCCCGGAACTCGGTCAATTCTTGCGGAGAAAGTTCCTGAATCTCCGCTTCAATTTTCTCGATCTTGCCCATGGATCACCTGACCTATGGTAGCACGGCTCGCCGCCTGCTGTGGCACTTGCATTTGTGCCTGAACGACCAACGCCGCCCTTGGTTAGGCGGCAGTGGGCGGGGGCGGGTTGGTGAGGTAGCTAAGCGATGGAGTATACGCGCTGGCCGTCCTCGCGCTTGCGGGATTCGAGTTTGAGGCCAAGCTTCTTTCCGACCACGGCGCTTAGAAAGCCGCGCACGCTGTGCGTCTGCCAGCCGGTCGCGGCCATGAGGTCCTTGAGCGTTGCGCCGTTTGGCTGGCGGAGGAGTTCGAGGATCGCGGCCTTCTTGCTGCCTGTCTGCGTGCTCCGCACAGGCAGGCCCTCGGCCAGCGCTTTGGGGCCTCCGGCGGCAGCCTCGGACGCTTTGGCTTTCCTGGCCTCCTTCTTGGCGCGCCCGGACCCGCTGCTCACCGTGTCTGAGTGGGCCGACCAGTACCGCGTGCTCTCGACGCGCGCTTCGGCGGAACCGGGGCCCTGGCGCACCTCGCGGACGCCGTATCTCAAGGAGATCATGGATTGCCTGTCTCCATCCTCACGTATTATCACCGTGGTGCTGATGAAGGGCGCGCAGGTTGGGGCAACCGAGTGTGGCAACAACTGGATCGGCTATGTGATTCACCAGGCCCCGGGGCCGATGATGGCCGTGCAGCCCACGGTGGAGATGGCCAAGCGCAACTCGAAGCAGCGCATCGACCCGCTGATCGAGGAGAGCGAGGTGCTGCGCAAGCTGGTGCGCGACCCGCGCTCACGCGACAGCGGCAATACCATCCTGGCGAAGGAGTTCACCGGAGGCGTGCTGGTGCTGACGGGCGCGAACAGCGCCGTGGGCCTGCGCTCGATGGCCGCACGCTACCTGTTCCTGGACGAGGTGGATGGCTATCCCGGCGATGTGGACGGGGAAGGCGATCCGGTCAATCTTGCGCTGGCGCGCACACGAACGTTCGCGCGCCGCAAGGTTTTTCTTATTTCTACGCCCAAGATCACGGGCCTGAGCCGCATCGAGGCAGCGCGAGACCGCAGGGTTCTGGATCAGCGGCCTGTACTCGATTTGGCAGAGGTGGCGCTGGCTCGCCAGGAAGTTCTTGATAGACAAGAAATCGCCCGAAACGCTGCGGGAGTTTGTTAACATAGTCCACGCAGAACTCTGGGATGATGAGGTACAAACCAGCGTTGGCGTTTCCAACTGCTGGCCGGACGAGTTCGACCAAGCGAGGCAAAGGGACGAATATCGCGGCTCTCCCCGGTGGCGAGAGTGTACCTATCGCCGTCCGTGTCCGAACTGTTTCGCTGCACGAAAACCAACTGGTGGAAGGAGCCTTGGACCACAGCTTCCTGGACGAACTGCCCGCGCGACGGATCGGGGACAAAGCAAATTCGAGCGGGACCCGGAGGAAGAATACGGGATCGAGATGATCGCTCCGCACCGCAGCAATCGGGTCCACCTGATCGACGACGGTCGGCTCCTCCGCCTGGTCACTCGCTACAAGTACTATGTCGAGAATTTCCTAGAGAAGGTCCGACTCGGATGCCTGAAAATCATGCTGAGGTATTTTTTGAGATCAGCTGTATGGTGCCGACAAGCGAAACTGAATCTGGTGACTGCCGTCTCTGATTATTAAAACGGTCCAGGGAGTTGATTTGCAGGTTTCCAGAAACCTACGGCAAGCAGCATAGAGTCCCGTGCTCCCACTCGCACGTTACCAGTTGCGATTCAAATCGTCAGGGCTGGCCCGTGGCCGTGCTTATAGCGGCTCAGCATGGCGTGGCGCCCTTGGCCATGCCTTGAAAAAGGTCGTTTGCGTCACGCGCCTACCCATCTGCCCGCCTTGCCTGCTTTATCGTTCCTGTCCCTACCCTTATATTTTCGATACTCCGCCGCCGGTTACCGCGCTGAAAATGCGGAAATACAGGGCCATACCGCATCCCTTTCTGCTAGAGGTGCACGCCTGCCAGGATGGCCATCACGAGGTAGGCTTGACCGTGATCGGTCGGGGCAACGATTATCTGCCGTATTTCATCCAGGCCCTGCAACGCGCTGCCACCGAGGGTCTTGGCCGAAATCGGGAGTCGATGAAACTAATCGACGTCTGGCAAGCGAATCCCGTCGAAACCGAGTCGTGGGTGAGAATATATCGGCCCGAAGAAAGACTGGAACCATTTGCGGCCAGTGTTCCAGTCGTGCCGAGCGTTCCCCCTGCCATGCGGATGCGCATGAAAACCCCGGTGCGGCTGCAGCGTGAGGAACGTCTCGTCACACCGGATTTATTCCGCTTCTCTGACCTGTTTGGCGCCTTGCTTCGCCGGGTGTCTATGTTGTCCTACTTTCATTCGGACTCGGCGTTGGAGACCGATTTTGCGACGCTTATGGAACAAGCCCGCCGAGTTGAGTTGACTGAGAAAAAACTGGTTTGGAGAGAGTGGACGCGCTATTCCTCGCGCCAGAAAACAGCAATGCAAATGGGAGGCCTTGTGGGCGAAGTTGCGCTCGAGCTCGAGGCAGACTCGCCATTTTGGCCTTATCTCTGGATCGGCCAATGGATTCACGTAGGTAAGGGCACGTCGATGGGACTCGGACACTACACAATCGAAGCCGCAAGCTTGCCAAACTACCGAGCCCGATGAAATTCACTCGATCATTCTGTTATGGACTTGAAATCAAACCGCAAGCCGAGGACACCCCGTACACCGGTTCCGCAATCGACGCGGAAGCCTCCCGAACCGGCAAATTGGCGAGCGTGCGCGGGTTCTGGTGGGAGTGTGAATCTTGCTTACCAAGAGACGCAGCGAACCATAGAACCCCATTTGTTTCCTCGGCGCGTCCTGTTGGCCGTGACTGGCCTGTCACCCCAGGTGGTTACGGAGACAGTGTATGCACTGACGCAAACAATGAAGCCGGCGTTCGATCCCACCGAAGTTCGCGTCCTGACAACGGCTGAAGGCGCCAAGCGCATTCGGCTGACTCTGCTTTCCGATGACCCGGGCTGGTTCCACCGCCTGCGTCGTGACTACGGATTGCCGGAGATCAAATTCGATGACCGCTCCATTCAGGTGCTCAAAACCACAGATGGAATTCCCATCGCTGATATCCGAACCGAGGAAGAAAACAAGCGTGTTGCCGACACGCTGACGGAAACGATCCGCGAGCTGACGGCGGACCCAAACTGCGCACTTCACGTTTCCATCGCCGGTGGCCGCAAGACCATGAGTTTCTACGCGGGCTACGCACTTTCGCTTTTTGGCAGGCCTCAGGACCGACTGTCGCACGTGTTGGTGAGCACCCCGTACGAGTTCAACCAGCAGTTCTACTATCCCACGCCCCATAGCTATGTGATTTATACCCACCCGCCGGAAAGTCGGCCGCTGGATGCGCGGGAGGCAGAAGTTCGGCTCGCGGAAATTCCATTCGTGCGTCTGCGGCACGGTCTCGACGATCGGCTTCTGAAAGGCACCGCCACGTTCAGCGAGGCCGTCGCCGCCGCGCAGCGAGCGCTCCTTCCCCCTGTGCTGGAAATTGATCTCGACGGAAAGTGCATCCATGCCGGCGGCCAGATGGTGCAATTGCCACCGGCGCAGCTCGCCTTCCTGAGCTGGCTGGCGCGCCGCGCCAAACAGGGGCGCGCCGAGGTGGAGTGTCCTCCAGACGGCGTGCCGGATCCCAACCATGCGCAGGAATACCTCGCCGAATATGCGCACCTGGGCGACGAAGTGAACAGCGCTACCGGTAGACGTCTGCTCAAGGCAAGAGGGATGGAGAAATCGTTCTTCAACGAAACCAAATCCCGACTGCATGCTGCGTTGCGGAAGGCTCTCGGACCCGAGGGCGCGTTGCGCTACGGCATCGCTGACGATGGCCGCCGCCCAAGGCGCTTCCGGATTGCCGTACCGGTGGAGAGCATCCGCTGGCTGGGCGGGGATCTGGCTGCTGAGACTGCTAAGGACAGCAAGCTTGCCGAATCGTCATCGCGCGGGAAATAGGCTCATGATTGGCGCCATGAGCGTCGCAAAGGAAAATCTGATTGAATGTCCAAAATGCGGGCACCGGTTCGCCGTCTCGGAGGCCCTCAGCCGCCGAGTTGAAAGGGAGATGGAAGCTCGCCTCAAGGCCGGTTTCGACGAGCGCCTTAAGAACGCGATCCGCAATGCCGAAGCGCGCGCCCGAGAGGGTCTGAACGTGGAACTTGAGGACCTGCGCGCACGGCTTGCAGAGGAGCAGCGCAAGACGAAGCAGGCCGAACAGCAGGAACTGGCCCTTCGCAAGAAGGCACGGGAACTCGAGGACAAACAGCAGAAATTGGACCTCGAGCTCGAACGTCGGCTGGAGGAAGGCCGCCGCGCCCTGGCGGAGAAACTGCGCGAAGAATTCGACGAAGCGCATTCCTTGAAGCTGAAGGAAAAGGAGCAACAGATTGAGGACCTGCGGAAGATGCTCGAGGAGGCCAAGCGCAAGAGCCAGCAGGGTTCGCCAGAACGCCAGGGGGAAGTCTTGGAACTCAATGTGGAAGCGGTGCTCAACGAGCAGTTCCCGGGCGACGCAATCCGCGCCGTACCCAAGGGCGTGCGCGGTGCCGATTTGATTCAAGAAGTCCGCAACAGCGCGGGGCAACCCTGCGGCTCCATTCTCTGGGAGGTGAAAAATACCCGGCATTTTCAACCGGCCTGGATCGGCAAGCTCAAGCAGGACCAGCGGGCCATCGGGGCTGCCCTTGCCGTGATCGTAACGGTTGCGCTGCCCGAGGGGATCCGCGAATTTGGCCGGGTGGACGGCGTCTGGATCGCCAGCCTGCGCGCCTGGCCAGCGCTGGCGACGGCGTTGCGCGAACAGCTCTTGCAGGTTGCATTCGCACGAGCCGCTTGGGAAGGGAAACGGGAAAAGATGGAGCTTCTCTACGCTTACCTTTCCGGAGACGAGTTTCGCCAGCGCGTGGAGGCCATTGTGGAGGCCTTCAGTGCCATGCAGAGCCAGCTTCAGAAAGAACGCCGGGCGGTGGAGCGGCTGTGGCAGGAGCGTGAAAAGCAGATCCAAAAACTCATGATCAATACCGCCGGGATGTACGGCGACATCCGCGGCCTGATCGGAGCCGGCATGCCGGAGGTCCGCCTGCTGGCCCTGGAAGCCGCATCGGAGGAGAGCATCGAGCCATGAGCATGCAGAAACTCGAGTACCAGTTGCGCTTTCTCACACCCGCCTTTCTCGGCAACGCCGAGCAGAATGGGCAGTGGCGCACACCACCGTTCAAGGCCCTGCTGCGCCAATGGTGGCGGGTGGTCAAGGCGCCACAGGTCGGTTACGATCGCGACGCTTTGAAATTGAAAAAGGAAGAAGCGGAGTTGTTCGGTTCCGCCGCTGACACGGCCGGTTCAGGCTCGGGAAGATCGCGGGTCGTTGTCCGGTTGGACTCCTGGAAGAATGGGACGATGAATCCGAAGGATCAGAACAAATGGCAAGCGGGCGGAAAAGTTCATCACCCTGAAGTCGGCAATGGCGGAAGGGAGATTGACGCTGCCTTATACCTCGGATATGGTCCGTTGAACTTCGAGAAGGGTAAGGGAACGGTTGCTCAGCGCACAGCCATAGCCCCTGTGTCAGAGAACGCACGCCTGGCTCTGCTCGTTCAAGAAAGCGATTTCGCGGAATTGCAGCGAACGATGCAGCTCATTGCTCATTTCGGCACGCTTGGTTCCCGGTCGAGGAACGGTTGGGGATCTTTGGAGCTCCAGCCCGACAAAGATACCCCAGCATTTGAGCCCCTGACCCGCTCGAATCTGGAACGATGGAACGTCTGCCGCCCCCTGGCCGAGTGTTTACAACTCGATTGGCCGCACGCCATCGGGCGAGACGAAAAAGGGCCCTTGGTATGGCGACTCAATCCACAGAACAATTGGCAGGCGGCAATCCAACAATTGGCTGAAATTAAGATTAAGGTTCGCACTCAGCCCAAGGACCTTTCCCTGGACGGGAAGAAGGACGGTGAGGTGGTAGCACGACATGTGCTCGGTTATCCTCTGACGAACCATGCTGCATTAGGGCCGATCAACCTCGAAGAGAATGAGGCTGGCTGGGTGGCACTGGACCCGCGAAGACAACCGAAAAAGGATAAACGCGGCATGTATATCCAAAGTGCCAGGCTAGCCAGTCAGCTCCGATTCAAGGTGGTGGTAGCAACTGCCGGAAAGTTCCAAGGCATGATTTTCCACCTACCCTGCAAGGTCCCAGATGCCTTGATAAAAAAACTCTCCCCTAACGACCAGAACTTCATTCGTAACAAAGAATTGGCAGTCTGGAAAGCGGTGCACGCGACCCTGGATAACAATGCAAGGAGGATTGAATAGCATGGACCTGTGGAAACTCAAGCTCGCAGCTCGCATTCACGACCCGGCGGAAAAGGCCCTGGTCCTGCTTCGTGATCCCTCGGGACACGAGGGCGGCAGCATTGTGGGCATTGGCAACAAGCTCGGCTTCAACGTTCGCACCGTTCACCGCCAGTACGCCGATGGCTCGGTTGCCGAATTCGAAAGGCTCAATTTAGAGCCGGAAATCGCGAAGATTGTCGAGCAGGCGGACCACTGGGCGGCAGCAGCCGACCGCCCGCAGTTTCCCAAAGACACCAATGAACGATACCCCCAATGGGCCCAGGTCCAGTTCGCTTCCGAGGGCAAGCTGATTCATCCGCTGACAGGCCAGGTTTCTGACCTGCGCGAGATCGGCGAGGACATCTCGGTCGAGCAGATCAAGGCAGTGAGCGAGGATCTTTTTGTCAACCTCATCTGCCCGAACCCGGATTCGCCCGATTTCAAGCGGACCCTGCTGGCGTTCTGGCGCTTCGGGCCCGAGCTCGGCCGCGAACTGCAAGGCATCGGTCACCTTTGGAGCTTGCTTCCCGCCGACACGCGCGTGCCGGACCACTCCATCTGGCAACACCTCGATCTGACCTCTGCGCTGGCCGGAGCGATGGCCGACGGCGGGCGGCCAGCCCTGCTGACCGTCTCGATCGGTCCGGTGCAGGAGTTCATCGCCGCTAGCCGCTCGACATCCGACTTATGGGCCGGCTCGCATTTCCTTTCGACGCTTGCGTGGCAGGCCATGAAAGTCATCGCCGAAGCGCTCGGTCCGGACGCGATTCTCTTCCCGCAACTGCGCGGAGTGCCCATTGTGGACCTCTGGCTCATCGAGAATGGAATTCCAAGCGGCCTGTTCGACAAATATCACGCCGAATGGAAAGACAGTAACACTGACTATAACCCCCTTTTTGGAGCGGCCTTGCCCAACAAGTTCGTAGCCATTGTGCCCGAAGAGCAAGGGAAGCAGTTAGCGGAGAAGATAACAAGCGCCGTTCGCGAGTGGGCTTTAGCAGAAGCCCGACTCATGCTCGACATGGCGCTCCAAGAAATCAATGAAGCGCCCGCGGGGCAATACTGCTACCGCCAACTGGAGGACCAACTGAAGGACTTCCCGGAGGTGCACTGGTCCCTGGCTCCGTGGCTTCCCGCCGCCGAATTGGAGACTACGCTGTCCGCCTTTTATCCCGCAGGAGTAGGTCCGGAGTTTTTCACAAACATATGGAACAAGCTCAAGGAGCCGATCGAGCCCGAAGCGGGCTGGAAGTTCTGGCAGCCGAACGACGGGGTGCTCTATCCCGCGGTGCATGAGTGTGGCGAGCGGCTATTGGCCGCCGCTAAGTCTGTCCGGCCCTTTGAACAACTCGAGCAGAGGGGCTACCGAGATTCTCTGACCGGAGAATTTGAGTGGCTGACACTGGATGAGCGCCAACTCGAGCAGGGTTCCCCCCGCGAGCGGGATGACACGCTCTGGGCACGGCTCTCCCAGAAGAAGCCCGCTTGGGCCAAGGAGGGGGAACATCTTTCCGCCTTTGGCCTGATCAAGCGCCTGTGGCCCGCACGGTATGTGAGCTGGTTGAAGGACCAGGGAATTAAAACGGATCTAAACCGCTATGTCATCTCGACCCATGTGATGGCCCTAGCACCATCCTTGGAAAATTTGATCCGAAACGGCCCCAAGGATGTGGAAGCCTTTGGCAAGCTCGCTGCGCAGACAAAGGAATTCGAGCGCGCCGCAATGCCTCGCAAGCTGATGGCCGCCGAGTACCGAGCGAATGAACAATGGTGGGAGGTGGCCACCAGGCTGCCCACGTGGCTGGATGACATCCGCGAAAAGGCGAAGGATGCGGAGGGAGAGCAACAGGTCGAGAAAATTCGTCGGTGTATCGAAAAAGCCATTGGGGTTCGGGTAGAGACCTACTACGCTCTGATTCTTATGGACGGCGACAGGTTAGGGGCCTGGCTTTCCGGGGAGTGTGGGATCTGTTTCGGTGACTCGTTCCATGACGGTGTGCGAAAAGGGTTGATGGGGTATAACGACTCTCGCCTGCGCGATTACTTGAATCTACGCCGCCCGGCTTCGCCAGCGGGCCACATGGCCATTTCAGCGGCGCTGAATGGGTTCTCGCTCGACCTGGTTCGTCATGTCGTGGAGGATCTCTGCCTGGGGAAGTTGCTCTACTCCGGCGGCGACGATGTGATGGCCATGGTGTGCGTACGTGATCTGCCAATGGCGCTCTGGCTGCTCCGTCTGGTCTATTCGGGCGGGATGCCGGGCCAAGCCGGTGAGAACCTCTTCGACCATGACCTCGACCTGAAACGCGGGTTCGTCCAATGGAAGAACCGGCTGTATCGCGTCATGGGTGAACGCGCGACGGCCTCCGCCGGCGCTGTCATCGCCCATCATATGGCGCCCTTGGGCGCGGTGCTTCGGAATCTCCACGATGCGGAAAAGTGTGCGAAACAGAAGGGCGGGCGCAACGCCTTCTCGATTCGGGTGCTGAAGCGTTCCGGGAGCGCGGTCGAGCTGACGCTGCCCTGGTGGTTGCCGAACGCAACCCCGCCCGATCCCGCGAAACCCAGCTTATCCCCGATGCACGCATTGGAAACGTTGCGCAAAGCGATCGCCGGAGATCTTTCCCGCCGCGTCGCCTATCACGTCGAGGAGTGGATCAGGGGATTTCCACTTCTAGAGAGAGATGACGAACTGCAAGCCTTGATTGCGCGCAACCTGGAGTATCAATTCAAGCGGAAGTCCGAACGGAAGGATTCCAAAGACGCCAAGATCTCGCCTGAGCAAGCGAACAATATAGCGAGCATAGCCGTCCAGGAAGCGCGGCGCCGGCTAGAGGGAACTAATGACGCTCGCGGGAAGTTGGCCTGCGAGGCTTATGACGTGCTCCGGGGAATACTTTTCACGGCCGAATTCCTTGCTCGGGAAGCGCGGGGCGGCGAGGAAGCAAAATCTGAAGAACGCCTTGTGGAGGCTCACCATGGTTGAAACCCGCTTTCTTACCGCCCTGGACGTGCTCTTTCCTCGGGGCAACAAACTCTTTGGCGAAGGCCAGCACGGGGAGGCCCTGATGCCCCCCTGGCCGTCGGCTGTTGCCGGGGCGATTCGTTCCCGCATGCTGGCGGAAGCAGGCGCTTCCGTCTTAGACTCGTTCGCCAAGGGCAGCCGGCCTGCTGGTCCGCTCGGAGACGCGCTGGGAACACCCGCCGAGCCGGGCACGTTCAGGATCAGTTGGTTTTCCCTGGCCCGCCGCAAAGGGCAAACGGCCGAGCCAATCTTCCCGCTTCCGGCTGATTTGATTTCCGATAAGTGCTCCGCTCACCTTATCTATATCGAACCCCAGGAGCTGCCCAGCCACCTACAGGCAAGCACCTCGACGCCGCTGGTTCCCGTGCTGCGCCAGGCCAAGGTCAGCAAACCCGAGCACGGTTTCTGGCTGTGGGGTCCCGGTCTGGGGCATTACTTGCGCGGAGAGCCGATCAAGAAGCCCTTGCGGGAGGAGGAAGAGGAAAGACGTTGGGGGGCGCACACGGTTTTCACTCGGGCGTTGTGGAGGACCGACGCGCGCCTGGGTATAGCGCTCGACGCCGAAACGCGCTCTGCCAAGCAGGGACTGCTATACACGGCTGATGCCATTGCGCTCACGCCTGACTGGGCGTGGCCGAAGGCGGAGTGCCAAGTCGGGTTGCTTGCTTGTATTGCGGGAGCAAACTCATTGGTGCCGCAAGGTGGTCTTTTGCGGTTCGGGGGCGACGGGCGCGGCGCCCGGATCGAGGCATGCAACGCAACGCTGCCCGAGCCTGATTGGGAACGGATCGGCCGTGAAAAGAAGTTCCGCTTGATACTGCTGACCCCAGGCCTGTTTGAAAACGGCTGGCGGATTCCGGGCCTCTCCGACGACGGAGCTTGGCAAGGACCACATGGGATCAGTGCCCGACTCGTCAGCGCGGCCGTTCCCCGCGCCCAGGTGGTCTCCGGCTGGGATCTCGCAAAGTGGGAGCCTAAACCAGCGTTGCGGGCAGCGCCGGTCGGTTCCGTTTATTGGTTCGACGCTGCCGGTGCTGATGAGTCTGCGCTCGTCAGTGCCGTGCGCACCCTCCGGGAGGAAGGCTTTGGATGCATGAGCAATTATCCGGACAAGACCAGACTTGCGGAAGGCTTCAACAATATCCTGGTCGCCAACTGGGCGGCCACATAAAGGAGGAGGATCGTGTTCACCGAGCAGAAACCGTTCTTCATCTATGCCGTGAGCCCGCTGCACATGGGCACCGGCACCACGATCGGGGTGGTAGACAATCCCATCCAGCGCGAAGTTCATACTGGGTGGCCTTCGATGGCGGGTTCCGGCATCAAGGGGGCCATCCGGCACGCGCTCAAGGGACGGGACGGATGGACAAATGGTCTCATCGAAGCCATCTTTGGACCAGAAGCGGGAACAACAACCGACTTATACGCTGGCGCGATTTCGTTTACAGACGCTCAAATCGTATGCTTCCCGGTGCGTTCGCTGCGGCGTTCCTTCGTCTACGCCACCTGTCCCACGGCGCTGGCGCGGCTCGGACGTCTGGTCGGCAAGCTATGGAGTCTGGGGCAACTGGAGGATCAGAACGCTTGGGTCGCCGATAAAAGGCTGCTCCAAGACGGCCACCTGATCCTGGAGGCGCTGGCCTATAACGCAACCGAGCAGCCGGAGGCGAAAGAGATCGCAGCATGGCTGGCAGCACATGCGCTGGCTGCCGGATTCTTTCAAGAGAAGTTGAAGAACGATCTGGTGATCCTCTCCGACACCGATTTCACACACTTTGTGAAAAACAGCACACTGATAGAGCCGCACGTACGCATTGAGGACACAACTGGGACCGCTTCCGACGGAGGCCTTTTCTACACCGAGAATCTCCCGCCTGAATCCCTGCTGGTGACCCTGGCAATGGCGAGCCAGGCACGTGATGGGAAAACGGCGTTGGACGCCCAGAAGGTTATCGAAAAAGTATCCGGCGCGCTGGGCAATGGAAAAATCTGGCAGTTCGGCGGAGATGCGACCACGGGCCGCGGACTGGTCATGCTGCGGCCGTTTGTTAACGGAGGTGCTCAATGAAGGAGAGCCTTGATCAGCAACGTGCGCGCTTCGCCTGGGAGCGGGTCCAGAAGCAGCGCGTCCAGATTCAGGGGGACAAATACGCCAAGTACGTTAAGTTCGCCAAGGGCGCTCCCGCTCTCATCATGCAAAGCGGCCTCATGCCGGTCCTTGCGTTCATGAACGAAAAGAGCGAGAAGCATCATGAAGCCCTGCGTGACGACCTTTGCGTGTGGCTTCAAAAACGCTTTCGAACACAAATATCAGTCTCAGACTTCCACGCTGTGATGGCTGCATTGATGGGCAAAGAGCAAGGCGATGCAGCAGCTCAGGCGCAGTTCTACCGCATGGCCACCGATGAGGCCCTGGCGCTGCTGCGGTGGATACGTCAGTTCGCGGCAGCGGTCGGAGAGAAAAGGCAGGGGGAGAACCAACATGCCTAGCAAACAGACATCGCCCGGACCGACTCGAACCGAACCGGGACAGGACGGTCAACCTGCCGTTCCCTGCTACGTTCCAGGGGACTTCAGCAGCGCGCCACCTGGCCACCGCTATCTACTCTATCTGCCGTTTTGGAGGAAGGAGAAGGAGAAGGAATGGAGCGCAATTAAGGAGGGCAAACAAAAAGCCCTCAACGAGCTCATTACTCTACCGCCGGACGGCCAGAGGCTGATGCGGGAGCTAGCAGCACGGCAGCGGAAGATAGGGGAGGCGCTGGGTGCGAAAATCGTTTCCGCTGAAAGCATCTCCCCTTTTGCGACAGGCTTGGGATGGGAGCACCCAAACGAGAATGGCTTTGCCTTTCTCAATCCTTACGGACTGCCGTATCTGGCGGGCAGCGGCGTCAAAGGCGTGCTGCGCAAAGCGGTGGAAGAGATGGCGCTATTTGGCAGCGCCGCTTCCACGCCGGAAGACGATCGCTGGAGCATGCTAGATGTGTGGTGGCTTTTCGGGTTCGAGGGCGCCTCAGGCGCTATTTGGGAAAGTGGAGGCGAGTGGGTAACGGCTTTCGACCGGCACATGGAGACTGTTTTGCAACGCCCCGACCTAGCCAAGTTTCTTAGTCTCCTCAAAATCCCAAATGAAGGAACGGCCGAAAAGCTCCTGTGCAATCTGAAACAGAGGCGTCGGGATCTACAGCTCAGCGGCGCCATCCGCTTCTTCGATGTGATTCCAGAACTGGCGGAAAACAAGCTGGGCGTTGACATCATGAACCCGCATCACGGAGATTACTATCAAGGCAATTCCACTCCGCATGACGCTGGCAACCCCGTGCCCATTTTCTTTTTAGTCGTTCCGCCTGGGTCAAAGTTCACATTCGTGGTTGATGGCCCGCGCGAGCAAAATCTGCCCGAGGTGGTGCGCAGGAGGTGGCGGAAGCTTCTGGATGCGGCTTTCGAGCGTGCCTTCGCCTGGCTTGGTTTCGGGGCCAAAACGGCGGTTGGATACGGCGCCATGCGGCCTGTCAGCTCACTTTCGGCCGGAATCACATCCCAGCAAGGCCAACAGCTTGCGAAGACGCCGGCCCTCACCCCAGAAGAGCGCGCCATTGCGAAGCTGTGTGAACTCTACGAGGAACATAAGAAGTATGGCGGGCCGTCCGGCGGACCATTTCCGAACGCTCGCATTGAGCTACTGCGCCAGGCAAAAAACTGGGAAGTGGCCGAAAGTTGCCAACGTCTTCTCGACCTTATTGAGGAGACACTTATCGAGTATCCGTGGGCAGGGAAAAAGGAAAAGATGGCCGACCGAGAAAGGGAAATGGAAGCACTTCGTCGTCGAATTCAAGAGCTGCGCAGCCGAAAAGCTCCATAGCAAAGGACCGGCTCCCTGAACCACACGCTTGGTGAACTAGAGAGGACTTATGCAACGTACTCTGATCACATTTCTGGGCACCGGCAAGTACGGCGAAACTCTCTACCAATGGCCGGAGGTGGGCGAGCACCGGACTCGGTTTGTTGCCGAGGCTCTCTCGAAGATTTGGGGCGCCACTCACACCGTGGTCCTTGCCACTCAGAAAGCAGAAGAGATGCACGGAAACGATCTGCAGGCAGCCTTTCAGATGGCCGGGTTGCCGGCGCCAGTGATCCATCGCCTTCCGGATGGGCGCACCGAACAAGAGCTTTGGGATCAATTCCGCATTCTGCGCCAGGGCGTCTCGGATGCGCGCGACGGCGACGTCCTCATTGACATCACTCATGGTTTTCGCGCTCAGCCCTTTTTTGCCGGCGCGGTGTTGGCGCTGTTGCGCGCGGCTGGGTTGCAGCCGCCCAGTCTGCAGCTTGTTTACGGCGAATACCGCCAGAACGAGCCAATCTCTCCCATTTGGGACCTCAGCCTTTTTGAGGAACTGTTGGAGTGGGCTCAGGCCCTAACGCTCTTCCTCAACACGGGCGTGGCGACGACCGTGGTGGAGCTCGGAAAGCAGCTGAAGCGAAAGGAAGCAGACAAAGTTTGTGCCGCCGGCACCCGGAATTTCCCTCGCTTCGAAAAGCTCGTCTCAGCCATAGACCGTTTTGCCGCCGACATGGCCACGATCCGCGTCGCTTCAATCATCTCAGGCTACGGCAAAGAGCGCGGCAGCGCAGCACGCCTGCTCCAAGCCATCAAAGAATTCCGCCAAGAGGTCGAGGCCAAGCTACCGCCTCTCGCCTTGATCCTCGATCGACTTGAGGCAAGCGTGCGCCCGCTCGTTGCAGAACGCCTCTATGGAGCAGATGGCTTCAAGGCACAGCACGCTCTGGCGCGACACTACCTCAATCTACAGCGCTATCCGGAAGCCGCCGTGGTCATGCGGGAACTAGCTGTCAGCCAATATGCAGAAGACGAGCGGGCTGTGGAAGTGAATTCGGCGAATTTTGACGAGAGACAGCGCACGGCGGCCGAAAAGAAGTTTGCCGAGCAAGACCAGTTCTCCTGCAAGACGTATGGCCAAATCCGCAATGACATCGAACATGGCGGTTTTCGCAAGCAGCCGCAGCCATCCAAAGCCCTGAAAGATCGCGTCGGCAAACTGGTCGAACAATGGGCGGTGTTGCCCACGGCGCAGACTGGCAACGCTCCGCCGGAATCATCGGAAAAGGCGCCAGGCCGGACGTTCTTCGTGACGCGCCATCCGGGGGCTGTCCAATGGGCGAAGTCGCAGGGGATTGTTGTTGACCGCACGGTCGAGCACCTTGAACTTGCCGAGGTGCGCCCAGGCGACATCGTAATGGGCACCTTGCCCGTCCATCTAGCTGAGGCTGTCTGCTCGCGCGGGGCCCGATACCGCCATCTGGTCCTTAGCCTGACTCCGGAACTCAGGGGGCACGAGCTTACTGCCGAGCAGATGACCTGCTGCGGAGCGTGCCTGATCGACTATCGCGTGGAGCGCCAGGCGTGAAGATTCACGTTGCCATTGTCTCCGACCAGATTCTTCCCAACCTGATTCCGGCCCTGATGGAGCGGCCAGGCAAGGTGTATCTGGTTTGTTCGGAAGAGATGCACCGCCGCGGACTTGATAGCCGCGCCAAGAAGCTGCTCGAAGGCATCCCGGTGCAAATCATGGCCGATGCCCCGTCGGTTGGGCTCGGGGCCATCCGGAAGTACGCCACCCAGCTGCTGGCAGAGATCCGGCAAAGCCATCCGGAGGCCGAGATCGTTTTTAACGCCACGGGCGGGACCAAGCTGATGTCTCTCGGATTCGTAGAGGTATTCCGCGAGTCCGCAGGGGAAATCATCTATACGGACACGCATCACCGGCTGATTGAGGTCTTTCCAGACGCGAAGGGCTGCGCGCCGCCTGCACGACCGATGCAAGACGTGCTGGACATACCGACGTATCTGGCAGCCCAAGGATTCCGCTATCTCGGGGCCCGCTCCGACGATAGAGCCTGGGTGGCGGAAGCCGCGCGCCGGGAGGCGATCTGCCGATATCTGGGAAAAGCCGTGTCGGCGCTGCAGCCTTTCATCGGCTGCCTGAACGGACTCGCAAATCGGGCCCTGAACGATGGCGAAGAGTTGTGCCAGCCCGTGCAAGCGTTCGAAACAGTTCCAGGGAGAAACTGGTCCGAGGCATTGAACCGCATTGCCGCGGCCAGCCTTCTAGAATGGCGTCGCGGGGAGCGTCAAATCCGCTTCACCGATACCGAGTCGGCGCTCTTTCTGCGCGGCGGCTGGCTGGAAGAGTACGCATGGCAGGTAGTGAGGGATGAAAAAGTTCGGGATGTGCGATGCAGCGTCCGAGTGCAAGGCGATGACGCCTCGCGCGCCACCAATGAATTCGATGTGCTGGCCTGCCACGGCAATGAGCTCCTGGTAATCGAGTGCAAGACGTTGCGTATTAAGGAAGAAAACGAAAGTAACATCGCGTACAAGGTGGAAAGCCTTGGGAAACAGGTTCGCGGGCTGTTCGGGGAAACCTGGCTGCTGTCCGCGAGGCAGCCCAGTGATCCGCTGTTGAAACGCGCGCAACGGGCGCAAATCCGGCTGTTCGGTCCGAAGCAATTGCCGTCGCTTGCGATTACTGTACGCCGTTGGAAGGTGCACAAACGGGACTAATCCATTACCTCCTCTCCCAAATCTTCGACCTTCTGCAGCAAATCTTAAATCTCGCGCCGGAGATTCAGTACCGGCGGTCGTACTCCACAACATCCTTACAAGTGCATCACAAGCTTGCCGTTTCGGCCTGAGTCGGCGGAGGGCACTTATCATTGCTTCGTAGTCGCAGCCCCTCGGGTTCTAGGTCACTACGGGGGAGCGGTTGCACCCCGGAGTTCTGAAAGGAAGCGACCTCGATGATCAACCGCGACCTGTACATCGCCGCCTATGATATCGCCTCAGCCCGGCGTCTCCGCATGGCCTTGAAGCTCGTTAAAGGATATGCCACCGGGGGACAGAAATCGGCTTATGAATGCTTTTTGACCCCTTCAGAGCGGCGCTGCCTTCTCCGCGAGTTGCGGGCTGTGATCGAAGCTGGTGAGGACCGGATCCTGTTGATCCGGCTTGATCCGCGCTCGCGGGTGTACACGCTTGGCATTGGCGAGCTACCACAAGATCCACCGTTCTTCTATTGCGGGTGACTGATGAGCACCTTATACCTGGATCGCAAAGGACTGGAATTGAGAGTAGACGGCGCGGCACTAGCCCTGTACGAACTGGGAAGGCGTTGCCGAACGATTCCCCTTGCTCTGCTCGACCGCGTCGTAATCCGCTCGGAGGTCTCTCTGAGCTCCACAGTGCTGGGCGCTTTAGGGAACGCTGGCTGCGCGGCCGTAATATTGAGTGGACGACAGAGCCGGCTACTGGCCATTGTCCACGGACGTGCACACAATGATGGGCTCTTGCGCCTCACACAGTATGCCAGGGTTCAAGACACGGCGTGGCGCCTGCGTTGGGCCAAACGCTTTGTGCAGGGGAAAGTGCTCCGCCAGGAGCGAGTACTGAGTCGCGCCCTGGCCGCCCGACCGGATTGCTCCAAGCCGATCTTTGACGCCCTGCAATCGCTTCGCTCCTTGCGAGCCCGCCTCACCGATGATTTGCTCAGCATCGAGAGCCTGCGTGGTATGGAGGGCGCGGCCCAGGCTGCCTACTTCCGCGCCTTCGCCGCGCTGTTTCCGGAGTCGCTCGGATTCAATGGCCGCAACCGCCGGCCGCCGCGGGATCCTGTCAACGGCTCTCTGTCGCTGGCCTATACATTGCTTCACTTCGAGGCGGTTCGCACCGCTTATGCAGCCGGCTTAGATCCATTCCTGGGTTTCTTTCATGAGATCGCCTTCGGGCGGGAATCCCTGGCCTGCGACCTGATCGAGCCGATCAGACCGTTGGCGGATCGATGGGTTTGGGAGATGTTCCGCTCCCGCGTACTACGCTCCGAGCATTTCCATTGGGACAAGGGAGCTTGTCTGCTCGGCAAAGCTGGACGAGCCCGCTTCTATGAGCAATTCGAGGAATTCCTTCGCGCGGCGGCGAGGCGCTTGCGCGGTTATTGCCGCCTTCTGGTTGGTAACTTGCGCGCCAGCGCTGCCGAACTGCCCGCAGCCGATGGCGAGGAGGACCTGTGAAGACGCTTTATCTGGATGGATGCGCAGAGCTGGAGGTCAGGCTGGACGGGCCGGCATTGCGTGTGCGCCGCCCGCAGCACGCTGACGGTCAGTATCCCCTCCCGCGGATCTCCCGCGTTGTTTCGATCGGCCGCGTTCACTGGACTCTGCAAGCGCTGGAGGCTTGTCTCCGCGAGCACAAGCCGGTCGCCGTGTTGGACAGTCGTGGCAGGTTCGTGCGTTTGCTATTTCGCTCGCCCCAGCACAGTTATGGCCTAGCCCGCCATCTGGGCGAACTCCTCGCCGTTCCTCGTTTCCGGGCGCGATACGAACACTGGTACCGGACAGCGGAGCGGACTGCGATGACGGCGACCCTTCGGCGGCTCGATATTCGCTGCGTCGGTCTCCACCCGGACCGGGCGTGGCAGCTTGCGTGCCTCAGACAATTCCAGCTCTGGGGATTTCGGACCGGATCGTGCCATCGCTATCTTCTTGGATTAGCCGCGGCGCAGATCGCGTCAGCTCTGGCGATTCTCGGCCTGCCAAAAGACCCGGAGTTTTGGATGCGGGAAGAGTACCGGCTGTTTACAGATTTGCTGGCGCTGGAGCGCTGGCAGCAGCTTGCCTTGCTCGAAAGGGCATTGGCAACTTTGCCACAACAGCCTTCACGCCGCGAACTGACCACAGCTTTTGAAGCCGCGTCTGCGGATCGCGAGCGGCGCATTGCCGCTTGGCGCAAGCGGATGCTGCTGGCAATGATGGGGTTAGCCCGCAACCCAAACCGTCCCGCACCGTGCAGTTCACGGAGCCCTGCCGGTGGTTCCGCTAAGTTTCCATTGAACCTCAGCAAGGCTCGTCGAACGGCCAGTACATGTATTACCAATGCCGGCCGCATTCCCTTTGGATCTCGTCGATCCTTGCGTACCAGTGTTCGAATTCTACGCGCTTATCTCAGCTATGACTGGAGGGTCTATGAGTCTGATGGAAAAGCGTAATTGGCTGATTGCCTATGACATCCGTAACCCGCGGCGCCTGTCCAAAGTACATCGATATTTGAAACGGCATGCCATCCCGGTGCAGTATTCTGTCTTCGTATATTATGGCAACTCCATCCAGCTCGACCGCCTACTCAGCGACCTCGCCAGCCGCATCGAAGCAGCTGCCGATGACGTCCGGGCCTATCACTTGCCTGACAGATGCGAAGTGGCCATGCTCGGCCGCCAGTCTCTTCCGGAAGGTATCATTGTGGGCGTGCGGGGACTGGACAGACTGCTTCGGGAGTTGACGCCAGGCTCCAATTCGCCTATTGTGGAAGCCGCCCAGGAGGCAGATGATGCCGTAGATGGAGGTTAACCTGCTAATGCAACCAAATTTTGTCAACCGAGCTTGTAACTCGCTGATCCAGAAGCCGCAATAGCCGCCAACGGTATGAAGCTGAGACCTGATGAAGAAGGGATTACGACCGGTGGAGGACCGCCCGCCTTCGACGTTCTCGAGTATGAAGCTGAGACCTGATGAAGAAGGGATTACGACGCCTGAGGCGTACAGATAGGCGCGTTTCTGCGGTATGAAGCTGAGACCTGATGAAGAAGGGATTACGACATTTGTCCCTGCCCAGGCATCGGCAAGCTCTTGGTATGAAGCTGAGACCTGATGAAGAAGGGATTACGACGCGGTGCATTGGTCTTTCATATTGTCCTGGGGGTGTATGAAGCTGAGACCTGATGAAGAAGGGATTACGACTTACCACGGTGACGCTCTATGCGCTCGTAATCAGTATGAAGCTGAGACCTGATGAAGAAGGGATTACGACCCCACCCACAGCGGCGTCATCTCCCGTTTGGCTTCGTATGAAGCTGAGACCTGATGAAGAAGGGATTACGACCCACCGCGCCTCGCACCGCACCATCCACCGCGGTATGAAGCTGAGACCTGATGAAGAAGGGATTACGACCCGCTCGAGGAGG
>DATMAF010000261.1:0-3946 GCA_035560315.1 Terriglobia bacterium
CCGCGCCTGAAGCAGCTCAGGACGCGCAGCCCCCGCGCCAGGGCGACGACGAAGTCGCGGTCTACGCCGTCCCGCCCGCCCTCGGCTTCCGGTGCACCGTCCGCGACCTTGGGAGCGGCGCCCGCAGCGGTCCCGAACATCCCCATCCTACTTGCTCGGCCGCTTCATCTTGCAGGTGGTCGGCAGCGCCGTGTCCTTGGGCGGCACCTGGATGTCGTTGCTGAAGCCGTAGCCGCTGCCTTCCAGGTCGTGCTTCACGCCCGGCGTGCCGGCTTTTGCCATGGTCCCGATGAACAGGGGCTGGATCAACTGGTGGTCATCCTTGCGCATTTCCACTTCGCCCATGTCGGCCTGGTACTTCATCCCTTCCAGCGCCTGGGCGACCTTCAGCGGGTCGGTAGACTTGGCCTGCTCCATGGCTTTGGCGAGCAGTTCCATCATGTTCTTCATGCGATAGTAGAAGAACTCGTCCTTGGCGTCCGGGTATTTCTTCTTGTAGCTCGCGTAGAACGCTTCCGCCTTGGGGTTGGGCACGTTGGCATGCCATTCGACCACCGCCTTGACCTTGCCCACACCCGCGTCACCCACCGCGGGTGCAAAGCCGAAGCCGCCGGCGTAATAGGTGTACCACTGGGCGTCGAGTCCACTGTCCTTGGCGGCCTTGATGAGCAGGGTGAGGTCGGCGCCCCAGTTCCCGGTGATCACGGTGTCTGCGCCGGCGGACTTGATCTTGGCCACGTAGGGGGCGAAGTCCTTCACCTTGGCAAGCGGGTGCAGGTCTTCACCGACGATCTGCACATCCGGGCGTTTCTGCTTGAGCATCGCCTTTGCCGCCTTGGTCACCTGGTGGCCGTGGGAGTAGTCCTGGTTGACGAGAAACACCTTCTTGACCTTCGTGTCCTTCTTGATGGCGTCGGTGATGGCCGCCATCTTCATGTCGCTGTTGGCGTCGAAGCGGAAGTGCCAGAAGCTGCACTTGCTGTTGGTGAAGTCCGGGTCCACCGCGGAGTGATTGAGGAAAACCACCCGCTTGTCGGGGTTGCGGTCGTTGTTCTTGTTGACCCCGTCGATCAGCGCCGCAGCGACGCTGGAGCCGTTACCCTGGGTGATGTACTGGATGTTCTGGTCGATGGCGGACTTCAGCGCCACCAGGCTTTCCTGCGGGGAGAGTTTGTTGTCGAAGGTCACCAGCTCGAACTTTCTGCCGCCCAGCACGCCGCCCTTCGCGTTGATCTCGTCGATGATGAAGCCCAGGTTCTTGGCACCCAGCTCGCCAACGTTGGCCATTCCGCCCGAAAGCGGCTCGATGTAGGCGATCTTCACGTTCTGGGCCAGGACCGCGGGGGCACACGCGAGCATGGCGGCCGACAGGATGATCTTCCGAATCGTGTTCATCGTTTCTCCTTCTGTTGTTGATTGGGGCTGGGAGCCGGATCCGATGCGGGGCTGACCGTCCCACACTGCGGGATATCGTCCCGCAAAATTCAGGGCATCATAGCCCTTCTCTTTCAGGGTGTAAACTCTCCCGTGCGCCGCGTGCGCGCCAAAACCTACCCAGCACAGAAAAAACGAGCTGCGTGGGCAAGCCAGAATCCGCTCAGGCGTCCGCCACCTTGAGCACCAGCTTGCCCAGGTTCTCGCCCTTGAACAGCTTGAGCAGCGCCTCCGGGAAGTTTTCCAGCCCCTCGACGATGTCCTCGTGGGTCTTGAGCCTGCCCTCGGTCATCCAGCCCGCCATCTCGCGGGCCGCCTCGGCGTAGCGGTCGGCGTAGTCGAACACCACCATGCCCTTCATCATTGCCCGGTTGACCAGCAGCGAAAGGTAATTGGACGGGCCCTTGATGGGCCCTGTGGCGTTGTACTGGGAGATCGCGCCGCAGATGACGATGCGCGCGTTGCGGGCGAGCTGGGTCAGCACTGCGTCGAGGATGTCCCCACCCACGTTGTCGAAATACACGTCCACGCCCTTGGGGCAGTGCCGTTTGAGGGCCTTTTTGACGTCTTCGGACTTGTAGTCGATGGCGGCGTCGAAGCCCAGATCTTCCACGATGTAGCGGCATTTTTCCGCCCCGCCCGCGATTCCCACCGCGCGGCAGCCCTTGATCCTGGCGATCTGCCCCACGGTGCTGCCCACCGCTCCGGCTGCGCCGGACACCACCACCGTCTCCCCCGGTTTGGGCTGACCGATGTCCAGCAGGCCGAAGTAGGCGGTAAAGCCGGGCATGCCCAGCGTGCCCAGGTGCACCGGCAGGGGAGCAAGCCGGGTATCGACCTTGGTGAGGTCCTTGCCGTCGGAGATGGCGTATTCCTGTACGCCCAGGTTGCCGCTCACGTAGTCCCCGGCGGCGAAGCCGGGGTGCTTGGACGCCGCCACGCGGCCGGCGGCGCCGGCGCGCATCACTTCGCCGATGGCCACCGGCGGGATGTAGGACTTGCCCTCGTTCATCCAGCCGCGCATCGCCGGATCGAGGGAAATGTAGAGCACCTTGACCAGCACCTCGCCCTCGCCCGGATCGCGCACCGGCTCCTCGGTAAACTGCCAGTCGCTGTGCTTGGGGCTACCCACGGGGCGTGCGGCAAGCCTGATCTGGTGGTTGATCGTGTTCATGGGAAATACTCCGTTCTCGGTATGGATGGAAAGCCGGTCGGGCAAACCCCCTTCAGCCCTCGCCGGGCATTGTTGCAATATAGTCCGATCTCGGCGCTTTCACCAATCGGCTCGAAGAAAAAAAGCAGTGCGGGCCGGCGAGCACCGCTCCTCCCATGCAAACTTCCGCGCCACGGGCGCATAATATGCGGCTGCTGCTTTCTGCAAGCCTTTCCATAATTCCAGAAGGAGCTTACGAGCATGAACCTATTCGACCTGAGCGGACGGGTCGCCATCGTCACCGGCGGCAACGGCGGAATCGGCCTCGGCATGGCGCGGGGCCTGGCGCAGGCCGGAGCCGCGGTGGCGATCGCCGCGCGCAACCCGGAGAAGAACGCCGCCGCGGTGCGCTCACTGGAGGAGCTGGGCGCGCGGGCCATGGCCATCGAAATCGACGTCACCGACGAAGCCTCCTGCCGGGCGATGGCGGCGGCCACGGTGGAGCGCTTCGGGCGCATCGACATCCTGGTCAACAATGCGGGCACGGGAATCGGCAAGGCGCCCCAGGACACGACGCTGGAGGAGTGGCGCAGGGTGCTCGACACCAACCTCACCAGCGCCTTCCTCTGCTGCCAGGCGGTATATCCTGAGCTGGTACGCGCGGGCGGCGGCAAGATCGTCAACATCGGCTCGATGACTTCGATCTTCGGCACTTCCTTCCTGGCCGCGTACGGTGCGAGCAAGGGTGGCATCGTGCAGCTCACCAAGGCGCTGGCGAGCGCCTGGGGGAAGGACAACATTCAGGTGAACGCGGTGCTGCCCGGATGGATCGAGACCGACCTGACCCGGGGTCCCCGGGAACGCATCCCCGGCTTCAGCGAGACCATCGTGGCACGCACCCCGGCGGGCCGCTGGGGCAAGCCCGAGGACCTGGCGGGGATCGCCGTGTTCCTCGCGAGCCGAGCTTCGGACTTCGTCACCGGCACGGCGATCCCGGTGGACGGCGGCTATTCGGCGCAGGGCTAGGGAAAGGATCGGGGGCCCAATGCCAAGCGTCGCAGCGAACGGAATCACCATCGAGTACGAGTCCCTGGGCGACCCCGCTGCACCTGCCATCGTACTCATCATGGGGCTGGGGATGCAGCTCATCGCCTGGCCAGACCCCTTCTGCCAGGGGCTGGTCGAGCGGGGGTTTCGCGTAGTGCGCTTCGACAACCGCGACTGCGGGCTGTCGAGCAAGATCCCGGTGCGCAAGCAGCCCAACCTGTTGCTCACAATCGCCAAGGCCTGGCTGGGACTAACGGTACGCCCGCCCTACACCCTGGAGGACATGGCGGCGGACACGGTGGGCCTGATGGA